>JAVWBH010000427.1:0-1511 GCA_036649595.1 Bacteroidales bacterium | reverse complement strand
AAAACATCTTAATAATATCACGCTCTCTGTCTGCCAATGTCTGAAGAGCTCTGTCGATCTCTTTAGCCAGGGATTCGTTAATAAGGCTACGGTCTGCAATTGGAGAATCATCATTCACCAATACATCCAATAGACTGTTGTCTTCGCCTTCTACAAACGGAGCATCCACTGAGATATGACGTCCAGATACTTTTAATGTATCCGAAATCTTATCTACCGGAATATCCAATTCATCAGCTAACTCTTCCGGAGAAGGTTTTCGCTCGTTTTCTTGCTCAAATTTCGAAAAGGCCTTACTGATTTTATTCAACGACCCTACCTGATTTAAAGGAAGACGCACGATACGAGATTGTTCTGCCAATGCCTGAAGAATTGATTGGCGAATCCACCACACAGCATATGAAATGAATTTAAAACCGCGTGTTTCGTCAAACTTTTCTGCCGCTTTAATTAGCCCCAGGTTACCTTCATTAATCAAGTCAGGAAGGCTTAGCCCCTGATTTTGATACTGTTTGGCAACGGAAACCACAAAACGGAGATTTGCTCGGGTTAATTTTTCTAACGCACGACGGTCACCTCTTTTAATACGCTGGGCTAGTTCTACCTCTTCTTCTACAGTAATAAGATCCTCACGACCGATTTCCTGAAGATATTTATCAAGCGAAGCACTCTCCCTGTTTGTAATTGATTTAGTTATCTTTAATTGTCTCATCCTACCAATAAGAATTTGGAGCGCAAATATACCTTTAATTTGTTAATATGCCAAGATTTTTTATCTGACAAAAACAGAACACAGATAAAATCAGTTCATTTTATCTGCATTCTGTTGATAAAATAACATTTACAGAAAACCTTTTGTTTGTAAGCACTTCTTTATTTGTTCTTTTTAAACATTGAATATCAGAACATTACAATAGAAACAGTTATACATGTAATTTTAGTTGTTTTTATTTCTGCAAATAAAAAAGCTTATAATATATCTAAACGAAATAATGTTTAAATTATTGTACACTCCCCATTTATTGTGCAAGATCTATCGCATAATAAGCAGTTTTGCCATTCGGATAGATCCCGGCAATAAACATAACCGGCTCCTGTCCGCTTCGGCCGGTAGTAATTTCTTTGTATATTTTTTCGATATCTTTTACAGATCCGACGCGCATATCATTAATCTTCATAATAATAAAACCTTTGCGGATACCTGAGTTACGGAATTTACCTTCAGACAAATCCGACACCTGCACTCCGTTACGAACGCCGAGCGTCGACTTATCCTTATCGCTCAAATCCTTGAAGCTTGCTCCTAAGGCTTCGAGACCCTGTTGTTTCACCACATCGGTATTACCGCTTTGATTTTTAAGTGTTACAGAATAATCTTCAGTAGTTGATCCGCGTACAACGGTAACCTGCATTTTATCACCCGGGCGATAACGGTTTACCTGCTCTTGCAACTGTGCTACTGTTTTTACTTTCACCCCATTAATAGCTGTAATCACATCCCCTTCTTTGAT
>JAVWBH010000426.1:0-1553 GCA_036649595.1 Bacteroidales bacterium | reverse complement strand
CTTCTTTACCCGGCTCATAGCCTGCAGCTTTAATTGCCTGAAGAATTGACTCGAGAGCGTCTTCCGTTCCTTTCAGTTTCGGAGCAAAACCACCTTCGTCACCCACTGCGGTACTCAATCCGCGATCATGCAATACTTTTTTCAAAGAATGGAATATTTCGGCACCCATCCGTAACCCTTCCCGATAAGAAGGAGCCCCGATCGGTCGAATCATAAATTCCTGAAAGGCGATCGGTGCATCCGAATGCGAACCTCCATTAATGATGTTCATCATCGGAACCGGAAGTACGTATGTATTTGTACCGCCAATATAGCGATATAACGGAATTCCCAGATAATCGGCGGCAGCTCTTGCACAAGCCAACGATACACCCAACATGGCATTTGCTCCCAGTTTTGATTTTGTAGGGGTGCCGTCTAACGCAATCATAAACTGATCGATTGCATTTTGCTCAAGGACACTCAATCCAATCAGTTCGGGCCCGATCACATCATTGACATTTTCAACAGCTTTCAGAACACCTTTTCCTAAATAACGCGACTTATCTCCATCCCGCAATTCAAGCGCTTCATTCATACCGGTAGACGCTCCCGACGGAACAGCTGCACGCCCAAAGGCACCCGAAGCAGTTAATACGTCAACTTCAAGAGTCGGATTACCACGAGAATCAAGAATTTCTCTTCCTATTACTTTTACGATTTCCATAATTAGAGATTTTGAAAAATGATTGTTTATTACAGACAATAATTATTAGTTATAACAATTTATTCTGTTAATTAGTTCTCTGCAAGGGATCTAAAAGAGTACAAATAAATCCAAGAGAACGATAGTCAATCCTTTATTATTTAGGGAAATGTTTATCTTTGTGAAATATAAAGATGAGAAAAATTATGGAGAATTATATTGTATCAGCCCGTAAATACCGCCCTTCTACCTTTGATACCGTAGTAGGACAAAAGGCGCTGACACAGACGCTCAGAAATGCAATTCACACAAATAAACTGGCCCATGCCTATCTGTTCTGCGGTCCGCGCGGAGTCGGAAAAACTACCTGTGCCCGTATTTTTGCAAAAACCATTAACTGCCTCACTCCCACTCCCGCCGGAGAGGCTTGCAATGAGTGTGAATCTTGTCGCGCTTTTAATGAGCAGCGTTCATATAATATCCATGAACTGGATGCTGCTTCAAATAACTCTGTAGACGGAATCCGCGAACTGATTTCGCAAGTACAGATTCCTCCTCAGATCGGACGTTATAAAGTATATATTGTTGATGAGGTTCATATGCTCTCGACGGCCGCTTTTAACGCTTTTCTGAAAACGTTGGAAGAACCGCCTCATCATGCTGTTTTCATTTTAGCCACTACCGAAAAACATAAAATACTGCCGACCATTCTTTCACGTTGCCAGATTTATGATTTTAATCGGATCAGCCTAAAAGACACAATCGACCACCTGGCTTATGTCGCTTCAAAAGAAGGCGTGCAGGCCGATCCGCAGGCATTGGGAATTATAGCCCGTAAAGCAGACGGAGGGATGCGTGACGCCCTTTC
>JAVWBH010000425.1:0-1564 GCA_036649595.1 Bacteroidales bacterium | reverse complement strand
CGATCCCTTGCTTTTTAAGTGCTTTATTTCCGGCGATATGTGTATGTGGAAATTTTCCTCCCTTAACGAAGATAATCTTTACGGCAAGCAGCACGAAAGCAATCCCCACAATCAAACCCGTTATTAATAATGTTTCCCACATTTCTCTTTATATTTGTAATGCAAATATATATTTTAATCATTGCATCTGAATGTGATTTGCGCATTATTTTCAATTTTACAGTTTTTGCAACCGATTGAATTAACATTTATTATTATCTGTTTTATCGAATGCTCCTGCCTAAAATTGTAACTATGCTGATAATTGGATTTTACACACATCGATTTTACTAACTAATCAATCAATATATAATGGAGATTAAAGACTTAACGCCACAGGCTATTTGGTTCTATTTCGACCAAATCACCAAAGTGCCCCGCCCTTCAAAAAAAGAAGAAAAAATACGTGTTTACCTGAAAGAATTCGCCGCTCAACATAACCTGGATTGCAAAGAAGACAAGACCGGAAATATCTTGATCAGCAAACCGGCTACTCCGGGCATGGAACATAAAAAAGCGATCGTTTTACAATCTCACATGGACATGGTTTGTGAGAAAAACAATGATACCGTACACGATTTTGAAAATGACCCGCTACAAACCTATATCGACGGCGAATGGGTGAAAGCAAAAGGAACTACCCTGGGTGGCGACAACGGCATCGGGATGGCTGCCGAATTAGCGGTATTGGCTGCTACTGATATCGAACACGGCCCGGTGGAATGTTTGTTTACGGTTGATGAAGAAACCGGACTTACCGGAGCTTTCGCTTTAGAAGAAGGATTCTTTACCGCAAAAACATTATTGAACCTCGACTCGGAAGACGAAGCTGAAATCTTTATCGGATGTGCAGGGGGAATTGATACAACGTCGACCTTTACATATCGTCCGACAATGGCCCCGGAAAGCTACCTGTATTTCAAAATTGAGGTTAAAAACCTAAAAGGAGGTCACTCGGGTGGCGACATTCACGAAGGACGCGGAAACGCCAACAAGATCCTGAACCGCTTTTTGTGGGAAACTTCAAAGAAAATGGAACTGGTATTGTGTCAGATCGACGGCGGAAACTTACGCAATGCTATTCCGCGCGAAGCATGGGCAATTATCGGTATCCCGGCGGCAAAGAAAGAGGATCTTCGTGTTGACCTGAACATTTATACAGCAAACATTGAAAGCGAACTGGGTGCTATCGAGCCAAACCTGCGCATTGAACTTCAGTCTACAGATGCTCAGACCCGCTGTATCGACCGTCAGACAACAACCAACCTGTTTAATGCATTATATGCATGTCCGCACGGTGTGATCGCAATGAGCCACGATATGCCGGGCTTAGTAGAAACTTCAACCAACCTGGCATCTGTTAAAATGAAAGAAGACAACACCATCGTTGTTGCAACCAGCCAGCGAAGCTCTGTAGAATCTGCTAAATACGACATCGCCCAGATGGTGGAAAGCGTATTCCTGATGGCAGGCGCACAACCAACTCATGGCGACGGATATCCGGGATGGAAACCGGATCTGAATT
>JAVWBH010000424.1:0-1580 GCA_036649595.1 Bacteroidales bacterium | reverse complement strand
GATAATGCGAATAGTTATGCGGCTTGGGCAACAAGTGGTGGTAAAACGAAGGCCGGGGCTTCAAATACAAGCAACTATTCATGGACAAACCAGAATATCTTGTCGTATGTAAAAGAATTTAATCGCGATCATCGTATTAATGCTACAGCTGTATTTGAACAGACATATGATAACAACTTCACAAATAAATCGTATGCGACAGATTTGGTTTCTACTATTATTGGCGGAGATAATACCGCTTTGGGAGCCAAAATGGAGGCTTCTTCATTACGAACGAAAGTAACGATGATGTCATGGATGGGGCGTGTGAATTATGTGTTTAAAAATCGTTATATGATGACTGCTTCTTGGCGTTATGATGGCTCTTCCCGATTAGCGAAGGATAACCGTTGTGAACATTTCCCTTCTATCGCGTTAGCTTGGAATATGAAAGAGGAGTCATACCTTCAATCAGTTGATTTTTTAAGTCAGTTAAAACTTCGCGTAGGATATGGAGAGACCGGAAATCAGTCAGTTCCGATATATGCCGCTTACACAGAATATGAAGCAAAACGTACGGCGACAAATGAATTAGCCTTGGTAACCAAACGGGTAGGAACTCCTGATTTAAAATGGGAACGAACGAATCAGTGGAATGGAGGAGTTGATCTTGGATTTTTTAATAACCGACTGACTGCCTCAGTAGATGTTTACCATAAGTTGAGCAAAGATGTATTATTAGAGGTAAATGCTCCGATGTATACAGGCTTTTCAAGCAGATTAGGAAATGCAGCCCATATTTTGAATAAAGGTTTCGAAATCACGATTGGGGCTGACCCGATCGCAGGGCGTAACTTTACATGGAATACGAATGTTACTTTATCGAAAAATGTAGGTACGATTGAGCGCCTGGATGGAGATAAGGAGTATGCGGTTCTTGGCGGCCAATATGAAAATGGTTATTTCCGTAATATCAAAGGAAAGAAGATTGCAACCATGTGGGGATATGTTAGCGATGGTTTATGGCAGAAAGATCAATTGGAGCAGGCTCCCGCCGGAACGGAAGCTGGTTCTTACAAGTTCAAAGATTTAGATGGTAAAGCAGGCATTTCGGTGGATGATATGACAGAGATCGGAAACGGGCAGCCAACTTTCCAATGGGGATGGAACAATACCCTGAACTATAAAAACTTCGATTTGGGATTATTCATTATAGGGGTGCATGGATTTGATATCTATAATTATACCCGTGAAGCTCGCCTTATGGGGTTATCTCCAAATCCTGAATGGAAAAATCGCTGGAGAGGAGGAAATGAGAATACAACGATCCCGGGATTTGTGAAATCAACAAATGCAAAAACTCCGTCTTCCCAATTTGTGGAAAAAGGAGACTTTGTAAAAGTGAAAAGTATTACGTTGGGATACACATTACCTCAGTCTGTATTGCAAAAGGCAAAGATTAATAATTTACGTGTTTATGCATCTGTTCAGAATCCGTTTGTATTTACAGGCTATTCCGGGCTTGATCCGGAAGTAACATTGAAATCTCCTCTTACCTCTGGTATTGATTGGGGATATTATCCGAACGGACGTAATTTCTT
>JAVWBH010000423.1:0-1586 GCA_036649595.1 Bacteroidales bacterium | reverse complement strand
AAAACTTTTTGAGCAGAGCTCAGAGCAAAGAGTTATTGACCTTCTTGTTCTTTTTGTGCCTCTCCTTCCTTTTTTGGATTCTTCAATCGATGAATGAAGAGTCGGAAGCTATCTATCGGATTCCCATTAAATATCGTAACATCCCGGAAGATATTATTTTCATGAATAATCCTCCCGCCCAACTTTCGTTGCGGATTAAGGACAAAGGAATTATTTTGTTGAATTATTCTATCGGACGTCCTTTCGTGCCTGTCGATATTGATGTGAAATCGCTATTGAATAATAGCAAAGGGGTTATCCGGATTAAAGATGAACAGTTGGAAAATGTGTTAAAAAAACAGTTAAATGGCAGTTCGACCATTTTATCTTTAACACCCGATACGATAAATATTCATTATTCAAAGCAGGGCGATAAACTTGTGCCGGTGGTATTGAATGCCTCTTTACTTGCCGGAGCGCAATATCAGGTAGGCGAAGAGGTTCGGCTGAAGCCGGATTCTGTTCGTGTTTTTGCTGCCCGTACGATTCTGGATACTTTGCAAAGTGTCTCGACCCAATATTTACATCTGACGGATTTGTCGGATACCGTTATTCAGCGGGTCGCGCTTATGCCGATAAAGAAAGCGAAGATCGTTCCGGCTTCCGTTGAGGTATTTATTCCTGTGGAAGAATATACCGAAAAAACAATGACTTTGCCGATTACCGTATTGGGATTACCGGATACTTTGATGTTGCGTACATTTCCGTCTACGGTACAATTATCGTGTTTTGTTGGATTACGGGATTTTAAAGATATTACCGCCGAGTCTTTTAGCGTGGCTGTAAATTATGAAGATATTTCAAAATTGAAAGGAAACCGCTTGCCGGTAGAGGTAGTAAATATGCCATTGAATGTGACGAATATTCGCTGTCAGCCAGACAGCGTAGAGTTTATCATTGAAGAAAAAGAGTGATGTATGCTTAAAATTGGGATTACCGGAGGGATTGGAACCGGTAAATCAGTTGTATGTGAATTGATCCGGAATATGGGGTATCCTGTTTTTGATACCGATGCCGAAGCTAAGAAATTGATGAATCATTCATCAGTTATCCGCGAAAAGTTAATAGCAGCTTTCGGTCCGGATGCTTATCAGGACGGCATGTTGAACCGTTCTTATCTTGCATCGGTTATATTTCAGGATCGAAATGCGTTATTGGTGATGAATTCAATCGTGCATCCCGAAGTAAGATCCTGCTTTCTGGATTGGGCCGCACATCAATCCGCCCCTTTGGTTTTCTTTGAATCTGCCATCTTATTTGAATCCGATTTTTATTTGGCTGCTGATAAGATCTGGACTGTAACCGCTCCCGAAAAGCTTCGCTACGAGCGGGTAATGAAACGTGACGGATCTTCTTTTGAGAAGATTACAGAACGCATGGAGGCGCAGTTGCCACAGAAAGAAAAAGAAGCCAGAGCTGACCTGATTATTTATAATGATGGCAACCGGGCGCTCATACCACAGGTCGTAAAGGCAATCGAAACGGCGTTGGGTATGAATTAATGCGATATTTATATCAAATTACATGATACAGTTTGTTGGTTTGAT
>JAVWBH010000422.1:538-1666 GCA_036649595.1 Bacteroidales bacterium | reverse complement strand
CTATGCATCGAGCTCGGCGTCGACCGGACAATTACATTCACCTCTACCGGCCATTGTTGCGACTGCAAATGGCGATACACTTCTTCCATTTGCTCATTGACGATAATATGAATGGATTCAGCTTTATTTGCAGTGAAAATACGAATAAGGCGGTCTATCATCTTTTCCCCGTTAAGGGAAACAAGCGGTTTAGGTGAAGATATGCCCTCTTTTACAAGACGAGAACCCTCTCCGGCCGCTATTATAGCATAATTCATCCGGTTATATTGATATTAGTTATTATTCAAGGTTGCAAAAATAGAATTTTAATAAAATAAAATTAGAACCACCTTTTTTCTAAAATCGCAAAATAAGAAAATCAGAACAAAAAAAGCAGTATTCTGACCACAGAATACTGCCCGTTATTTTATTTTATCAACTTATTCCGCAGTTGAATCTTGAGTCAAATCAAGTTTTTCATTGTCTCCGCTCTTATCGAAGTACTGTTTTCGAAGCGGATTGCTTCTCATATCCCAATATTGCGATCTGGATTTATAGATATCGATCGCCGAATAGATTGCCTGACGGAACGACTCCTCGGAAGCCTTGTTCTGTCCGGCGATATCATAAGCGGTACCGTGAGCCGGAGAGGTACGAACAATTGGCAATCCACCCGTATAATTGACTCCCTCTTCCATAGCAATCGTTTTGAACGGAGCAAGTCCCTGATCATGGTACATAGCCAGAACAGCATCGAAACGGGTAAAACTACCCGATCCAAAGAAACCGTCGGCAGCATATGGACCAAAACACAACACACCCTGATCCTGCATCTCTTTAATAGCCGGAATAATTTGTTCCTCCTCTTCATTACCAAGCAGACCTCCATCCCCGGCATGGGGATTCAGGGCCAAAACGGCGATGCGCGGACGCTGAATATCGAAATCCTGTTTGAGTACGTTGTTCAGAATGCGAATTTTAGACATCACAGCCTCTTTAGTAATCAGAGCCGGAATATCGGCAACCGATACATGCCCTGTAACCAATGCCACTCTGAGGTTATCCTGCATCAGAATCATCAGCGACTTACGCCCTTTCCCGCATTTCTCTTCCAGAAATTCGGTATGCCCCGGGAAGGCGAACTCTTCC
>JAVWBH010000422.1:0-528 GCA_036649595.1 Bacteroidales bacterium | reverse complement strand
TATTGTGTTTGTTAATTGGCGCAGTTACCAAAACATCGAAAAAACCACTTTCATACTCTTCAATCGCCTTTTCCAATGCCTTGAAGGCTGCTTCGCCAGCAATCGGTGTAGAACGCGACAATTCCACTTTTACGTCATCCTCGATACAGTTAACCATATTCAGTTTACCATCGAGGGCTTCCCCGCCAGTGTTGACTATATTGAAATTCACGGCAGGAAGTTCAAGCACTTTACGATGATAAGCGGCTACTTTCGAAGATCCGTAAATAATCGGAGTACACAATTCTACGATACGCGGATCTGATAAAGTTTTAAGAATAACTTCATATCCGACACCATTGATATCACCCTGAGTGATACCAACGCGGATTTTATGTGACTGTTCCATTTTTTGTTAGTTATTATTGTTGAGATACCGTTACCGGAACTTCAGGCAACATATTCTCCTGTGGCAACTTCAACGTATAAAGAGCAGCTTCCATCTTACGCAACATATTGAGTTTCTCTTTCTCAGTCGCATAAATAAAC
>JAVWBH010000421.1:0-1673 GCA_036649595.1 Bacteroidales bacterium | reverse complement strand
ACGGAAAAATATACCGGCGGTATAATCCTCTTTCGGTATATTTTTCCGGATATCAGGAATACTTTAGAATTACATTGAGATGAAATATATTGTACTGTTTGTTTTGCTTTTAGATACCATTACCGCTTTTTCGCAACTCAAATATTATGACGCGGTCAATCTTCCGCTATATGGGAAGGCAACAGAAAACACCCTAACCCGTTATGAGCGTCTGCCTGCCGATTTTAAAAATGTATCCCGTAAAGCATTATGGTATCAGGGGCAATGTTCTTCCGGGATGTATATCCGCTTCCGGTCGAATGCTAAAACGATTGGAGCTAAGTGGGAGTTATTGCGGAATAAAGAGATGAATCATATGCCTCCGGTTGGTATTAAAGGGCTTGATTTATATGCTTATACAAATGGGAAATGGCATTTTGCCCGTCCGGCCCGCCCTTCAGGGAAGAAAAATGAAGCAGTTATAATTGAGAATATGAGTGGCGAGGAACGCGAATATATGTTATTCCTTCCTCTTTATGACCAACTCACCTCCTTGCATATCGGAGTAGATTCTTTGGCCGAAATCAAAGAGCCGTTACTGAATTTGCCGGATAGCCGGTTAAAGCCGATCGTATGGTATGGCACCAGCATTACGATGGGTGGATGTGCTAACCGTCCGGGAATGTGTTATACTAATATTTTTGTCCGACGTCTTAATCGGGAGGTTATCAATTTAGGATTCAGCGGAAATGCTTTTTATGATTATGAAATAGCGGATCTGATGGGTGAGTGTGAGGCAGCCTTATATGTTATGGATAATCTCCCAAATGTAGGAGCTGCTTCAGTAAGAGAAAAAGGTGAAAATTTTTACCGCAGATTACGGAAAAAGGCTCCCGAAACACCGATTCTATTTATAGAACATCCCATCTATCCTTATTTAATATTTGATCAGAAAGATAATAAGCATGTAACTGATCTTAATATTGCGATAAAAGAACTTTATCAGAAGTTGAAGAAATCCGGTGAACGCAATATTTATTATCTCGAAGGGAAAGGGCTTATAGATCAGGATTGCGAATCGACGGTGGATGGTGAGCACTTTACCGATTTGGGATATATGCGCATGGCTGATGCTGTAGAACCGATTATACGGAAAATATTAAAAAAATAAGATACAGGCTGTTCAGAAAAGTACCCCGGATAACCCTTTGCATTTAACAGTAAATAATTTATAACCATAAAAATATAATTCATGAAAAAACAGATACTCTCATTGTTCTTTTTATGGAGTATTGTTATCTCTGTAATCGGGAATAATACTATTCATATCAATGGAAAGGAATATATTAAAACCGTCCTTTCTGAGCGGAAGCAAATAGTGCCGGGCGTGTATTCGCATAGTTACTCTTTACCGGATTATCCTTTACAAGTGTTTTTTGTAGAAGCGGATCTGACACGGTCTGAATTACAATTTGAAGCCTGTTTAAGCCATGATAGTATTCGCGGTATTGAACCCGTATTAGAGATGTGTACTCGTAAATCGACTTCGGACAAACATGTGGTCGCAGCAATCAATGCGGACTTTTTTAGAAATATAAAGGAGCAAGATCCGGCCGGAAAAGAATATAGTGTTTACCAATCATGCAATGGAACCATGTCGGGGGGGATAATGGGGGAAGTTCCTTCTCCTTCTT
>JAVWBH010000420.1:0-1741 GCA_036649595.1 Bacteroidales bacterium | reverse complement strand
GTCCCTCCTGGATGGCATAATACAAATCATTTCCACTCGATATACCCTGATAAGCCAGCTTTTCATACTGGAAGATATTCGAATATTTCTGCAAATCGGCATCCTCTTTCATCTCATGATTCCCCAGTGTAGTCATGATCGGCAGATAAGGCGAAATACCGTATGACTTAAAGAAATGGCAACGTTCATAATAAGAATAAGTTCCCACGTTCACCTGATCCCCCGGATTCAGCACAATGTCGATTTCATCTTCCCATTTCCCATACTTCTTATTCACCGTCTCTTTGGCAGCATTGATCAGCCACTCATACCCGCTACGATCCAGCTTCTGATGATCGCCCAGAATCAATACCCTGTAATTTCGTTTTGAACCGATTGCCGGTTGTGTCCGGAAAGAATAGATTTCAGGATCGCCGGTAATCTGATAATAATACTTGGTGTCGGGCTGCAGACCGTCTACAAACACTTTATGGTATTCGAAAGTGGTAGTCGCATCACTCAGCATTTGCGAAGAGCCGGTTATTGTACGCGACAACGCTGACGGAGTATCGCCCAGTTTAACAACTGCTTTATGTCCGTTTGCACGCCAGGTTACAAAAATAGAATTGGCGGTAGGCACCTGTAAATAAGGCTTCCATTGCGGGATCGATTCGGGAGCTCTGACCGACAGTTTTTTGGCCACATACTGATCCCCGTTGTCCTGTAAATAGATACCCGCTTCGGTACGTGGCACCGAAAAAATATCCGCACTCGAACCATGATCAATAAGCAGGGATTCAAAATCCGTAATCAGGTCTTTCGTTACTTGCGTAATCCCGGGAGTCGAAATATTCGCATTCCGGTTTTCTGTTTTTACCGTAGCAGATACCGGCGGCACAAGCCCTAAGGCCGCGCCAACGGCGAGAAGATGTAAAATTTTCATGATAATAGATTATGTTAGAAATACTGTAAATTATTTTCGAAAAAAGACACTATATTTTCATATCAGATCAATAAAGGATTAAGAACGAAACAAATATATCCAAAACAAACACCAAACACAACCAAATAACGAAACTTTTCTTATTTTTTCCCGACGATTTATAAAAACAACCTATTTTGAAAATTTATAACAGGTAGTTTTTTCAACTACCAACGAATATGAATTCTTCTCAAAGATGGTGTGTTTTGGTATCTCCTCATAAACATTCAATAATCAGGTTTGTATATAATTGTATAACAGACACATTCAATTCTGTTATACTAAATCAAAATAAAGGATTATGAAAAGAATCAGTTTTAAGCCGGTCATTTTAGGGTTGCTCGTCCTCGGATTGGGAGCTCTGGCTAGTTGTGACAAAGATGATAATACAATCATCGTTGAATGTCCGGGATGTGATCAAAATCCGAATCCGCAGGATTCAACAAACAAATCACGAATTAATTTTACAGGATCCATTGAGAGCATTCGGCAAACGAAATCAGTCTCCGCTTTTCCGACAGGGCGATACGTTACTGCTTATGCTTATCAGCCAAATGAAACCAACCCCACAAACCCGTCCAATTTTGTGATCTACAAAAGCCTTTCTCCCGGTGCACTGACACCTACAAACAATATGTACATGTGGTTACTGGCCGGTACTTATAATTTCTTTGCCGTCTCGACAGATGATGCATGGAATGAGAATCCGAACATTTCCGATACTCCCCCGACTCCGTTGGTAAATGACCGGGATTATTTATGGGCACAGAATAAAAGCAT
>JAVWBH010000419.1:0-1768 GCA_036649595.1 Bacteroidales bacterium | reverse complement strand
ATACGTAAGACAAGTCTTCAAATCCGATTTCACCCAAATGATAATGGCCGTTCATTTCGTCACCCATATTTGTATATAGTTTTTTAACGCAATCCATTACGATCGGCTTAAGGTCTGTCTTAGCAACAAATGATACATACAGATCGACTGGAGCATCTGTAAAATATGCATTTTTGGCTGCCTCGTTCGGGAAAGTCGGGAATTGGGTAAGAATCCGTTCGTTTGGACAAGCCATCGGTTTCTGGTTAATGGTATTATCAACCTTCAGTCCTAAATGGATTTCATGTTGTTTTACAACCAAACGCTTCACGGCAATATAGTCTGAAGTAACCGTATCCGCACTGGCATTATTCATAACTTGAAGGGCGATCATGTCTGATTCTTTCTTCTGCCAATTATTTGAAGGATTTGTTCCATGCGGATCATCATACATATCACCGGTCTTCACAAACTTAAATCCTTTGGCTTTCACATTTAATTTACCCATTTCTGGTACGCTGCTCCAGAATTTAAGGCCTTCTTCGGCACTCTTAGTCAATACGACTTGCTTCTTCGTAAATCCGAGCACTTTATAATCATTTGCTCCATTCGGATTTACGAGATAGGTCATGTGTGAATAACCATCGTAAATTGTCTGATAAATTTCAAAATTCAACTTATCAAACTCATGTTCTTTCTGATTTTCGGATGTTTTCTTTGTATAGTCGGTTGTAATTACCGGGAAATATACAACTTCACCCAGTTTTTCAGATAAGAATTCAGGCACGAAAGTCAGGCTTCCGATGCTTTGCATTGATTTAGGAAGGGTTATTTCGATTGGTTGCCCTTTTTCATCAATCGCATGTAAAATATAATTTTTATCTGTAATCTGGACCCACATGCCTGCAGCAGCAGGGGCTGCCTCCCATTTCACGAATTTATCGGCCGTAGCATCCCAGAAATACCAGTAACCATCCTGTATATAAGGAGAATGGCCATCTTTACCGTCGACACCGTCTTTACCATCAGTACCGTCGACGCCGTCTTTACCATCGGTACCGTCAACCCCGTCTTTGCCGTCGGTACCATTTGTTCCATTGGATCCGTCATCTACTATAGCCGGAATATTGGAGTTAACCCCGTTAATATACCAATAGCCATCTTTAATTTCAATGACAGCGGTTTTATCGGTGTCATTGGTAAACAGTTTTTTCACCGTTCCGTCAGAGAAGGTGATTGCAAAACCATTCTGAGAGTTCTCAGAAAAAGCTTCAACCATCTGCACGAGTTTTCCTTGGGCAACTAATCCCTGAATCTCACTGATAGAACTCTTGGTGTCATTGATTTGCGATTGCAAATCCTGAATGTCATCATCATAATTCTGACAACCCGTAATTCCGGGCCCCAGAATCGCTGCCGAAAGCACCGCAGCACTCAAAAATTTCAGATTTTTCTTCATAATAAAAAATATTGGTACTCTAAATAGGATTGTGATCTAAACAATCCGTTATTAAATTGAAGATATCTTTGCTTCTGGTCTGATCTACTCTATGCACAAAGTTAAATGGCCTCAAACATGTGAAAAACACGGAAAAGGGTACCAATCAAATAACTTCACTTCTTATATATTATTTTAAATGAACAGCACTATTGTTAAACTCATATATCACTAATAATAAATACATTACAACGAATCATCAATTTAACATCATCTAATAATAATAAAGTCTATTCCGGCTATCCGGATGCTTCTCAAAAGAAGGGGTAACAGAACTGCTAATTTTAATTA
>JAVWBH010000418.1:0-1781 GCA_036649595.1 Bacteroidales bacterium | reverse complement strand
ATCCCCATTATAAGCGTTTGTTCTTATTAGGGACACCCAGTATGGTAAGCGAATTCGAAAAAGCCGGTTATATTTCGACCAATGAAAGTCCGGAAGATCGTCCGGATGCCGTAGTGGTTGCTTTTGACGCATCGTTGGCTTATTCCCGTTTGTGCCGTGCAACCTGGTGGGTGAAAGAAGGCCTTCCTTATATTGCCACAAATCCGGATAAAGTCTGCCCGACAGACAAACCTGTAATATTGGTAGATTGCGCTTCTATTTGCGCTGCTATCAAGGAAGCTACGGGGCGTATGCCGGATGTTGTGATCGGGAAACCGGATCCCCGTATGTTACAGGGTATTTTGGTTCGAAACGGTATTCGCCCGGAAGAGGTAGCTATAGTCGGAGATCGTATTTATACGGATGTACGGATGGCAAAGAATGCTAAGGCACTCGGCGTACTGGTGATGTCGGGAGAAACGGATGAGGGGATTTTAAATAATTCGGATATTGTTCCGGATATTGTAGCGCGTGATTTAGAAGAATTCGGTGAGATAATTCAAGCTTCACGTTTGAATTCATAATAGGCAGATGGCCGTTAAGGTTGTTATGAATGGGGTTCGGTTATGATTTAACCGGGCCCCTTATTTTTATCAGCGGTCAGGTAAATTATTTAGGGTTTGCCGGATGTGTTTATTTTGTATAAATTCGGAGTTCAATTTTGATTCTGATACACATGAAAAGATTTTTCTCTTTCGTTATTTTATTAATTTCTTTTTTCTCCTTTTTATCTGCTCAGCAAGCCAGGTATGTTTTTTATTTCATTGGTGATGGGATGGGTTTCAATCATGTACATGCAACCGAACTCTATTTGGCTGCTCTTTCCGGTAGTCAGGATTCTTCGCTGCTCTTTACTAAATTTCCTTATGCTGGAATCGTAAAAACCTTTTCCAAAAATAAAAGTATTACAGATTCGGCGGCCGCCGGTACAGCTTTGTCGACGGGTGTAAAAACGATCAATGGAACCATCGGGATGGATTCTGCGATGCAATGCTCTTTACAAAATGTAGCGGAAAGCGCACATGCTTTTGGCAGACCGGTAGGTATTCTGTCGACGGTAAGTATTGATCATGCCACGCCTGCTGCATTTTATGCTCATAAACCGTTGCGCAGTAGTTTTTATGAGATCGGATCAGATTTACCCGTATCAGGATATGAGTTTTTTGCGGGGGCGGGTTTTATTGATCCGGGTAATAGAAAACACAAGAAGGGAGTAAATTTATTTGACCAGGTAATTGAAAATGGATATACCGTCATTCGGGGAATGCAGGCTTACAGGCAACATCCGAAAGATGTAGATAAGATTATATTGCTTCAGGAGGAGTCGTGTAACTCCGATTGTGTTCCTTTTGCAATCGACCGGAAAGCGGGAGATCTTTCACTTCCGGAGATGACTAAGGAAGCCATCGACTTCCTGTATGCGCGAAATGCCGGTTTTTTTATGATGGTTGAAGGGGGAATGATCGATTGGGCCGCTCATAGCAATGATGCCGCTACCACATTTAGAGAAGTGATTGATTTTGATCACGCCATCCGTAATGCGTTCGATTTTTATAAAGCGCATCCTGATTCTACTCTTATCGTGGTTACCGCAGACCACGAAACCGGGGGATTGGGAATCGGAACGAAAAGATATACTCTCGATATGCCATCCCTTGCGGCTCAGGCAAACTCGAAATCGTACTTATCAAAAGCCATCAGACAACTAAATAAAGAGGCATCTCATACGGGCAATCCTGTAG
>JAVWBH010000417.1:0-1783 GCA_036649595.1 Bacteroidales bacterium | reverse complement strand
TAATATTCTTTATCGCCATAAAAAAATGATTTTTCAACACACTGATGATCCATATTTTACTCCTTTTAGTTACTATATCACAATTTGGTTAGTACTTGCAAAAGTACCTCTATAATCTTTCCTTTACAAGGTAAAAATATGAGAATATGAAGAAAATATTATTTATCGCCGTCGGTATACTGTCGGTATTATTCGGAGCAAATGCACAAAACAATTATCAGTCGAGCGTCATTGCCGAATCGGATTATCAATGGACAGGAATTGCGGTTTCTGAAGAAGGGCGCATATTCGTAAACTTTCCGACGTGGGATGTAAAAAGCCCCTATAAAGTGGCGGAGATGATTGACGGTAAAACGGTAGCGTATCCTTCGCAGAAGGAAAATGAACGGTTTGTATGCGTGCAAAGCGTAGTGATTGACGATATGAATCGATTATGGATATTAGATCCGGCCAATCCCGGATTCAAAGGGGTGGTACAAGGGGGCGCCCGGTTATTCATGACCGATCTTAAAACCAACAAAATTATCCGCGAATTTTCATTTCCGACAGAAGTGGCGCCTGCCGATAGTTATCTGAACGACGTGCGCATCGATACCAAACGGGGATTCGCCTATATGACAGATTCGCAACTGGGGGGAATCGTAGTATTGGATATTAATACAGGAAAATCGCAAAGGGTACTCGATAACTCGGTTATGATGGTGAAAGCAAATCTGAAAGGGATTGAGTTTACTTCGACCGGCTTTTGGGGAAACAAGGTAAACAGCGACGGGATTGAATTATCAAAAGATGGCAATACCCTCTATTTTACCGCATTGACGGGAGATATACTTTACCAGATCCCTACCGCCGTTTTGCGGGATGCTTCGAAAAGCATTAGTGATAGAGCACGTGAAATTACGGTTGAAAATCAACACAATGTACCTACCGACGGCATGCTGCTTGCAAACAACATGCTTTTTATGGGCAATCTGCCGCAAGAAAGTATTTGGGTGTATGATCTCAATACGAAAAAAGGGAAGAATATCGATTTAGGGTATCCGGTACGCTGGGCGGATAGCTTTGCGGCTGATAAAAACGGGAATATTTATTTTACAACTTCTCAGATCAACTATCCTGTTGAGAAAAGAGAGACCTATAAGATTATCAAAATGAAGAAATCAGAAAACACTTATCCGAAAGCATTTTCGCATATCGGAATCACAGTGCCAAACTTAGACGAAGCTGTAAAATTTTATCGTGAAGTAATGGGTTGGTATGTGATTATGGAACCGACCGAGATTAAGGAGGAAAACGAAACGGCGATTGGACAGATGTGTATCGACGTATTTGGAGAAGGATGGAAAACTTTCCGCATTGCGCATCTTGCCACTTCGGATAAAGTGGGAATTGAGATATTCGAATTTAAACAAGCGGCAGGCACCCGCCCGGAGTTTAATCCGTTTACTACGGGATTATTTCATTTCTCGGTGCAGGATCCGGATATCGAGGGTTTGGTGAATAAGATCGTAGAAGCCGGTGGTAAACAGCGTATGCCTATTCGTGAATATTATCCGAATGAAAAGCCTTTTAAAATGTGCTATGTGGAGGATCCGTTCGGGGTAGTATTCGAGATTTATACCCATTCATACGAAATGACTTATTCGGCTGGAGCGTATTAGAGAGTATAACGAAAGATAGATGGAGGAAAAAAGAAATCTAATTCACAGATAGCAAAAAACAATCTGGACCAAAAAAGGTTGATTCAACATCCGTCAGGGACATTTGAATCAACCTCTTTTTT
>JAVWBH010000416.1:0-1785 GCA_036649595.1 Bacteroidales bacterium | reverse complement strand
CCGAAGTTGGACGAACAATCAGTTCTTCTTCCAGTTTTGCTTCCGGATCTACCACTACCCCTGTACCATCCGGATTGTTTTTCAAACGATAATGTGTTACAACAGCACATTCCTTTGCAAATCCCTCAACGTGATCTGCTTCTTTGCTTAAAAACGATTTTGGGATAAAAAGCGGGAAGTAAGCATTTTGATGACCTGTTGCTTTAAACATGTCATCCAACTGACGTTGCATTTTTTCCCAGATCGCATATCCGTAAGGCTTGATAACCATACATCCGCGAACTGCTGAATTTTCAGCTAGTTCTGCTTTCGTTACCAAATCATTATACCATTGAGAATAACTGACACTTCTTGGAGTTAACTCCTTTAATTCTTTTGCCATATGATTATTTGCTATTATAAATTCGATATTGGGGCGCCAAGTTATTGGCTTCTATTTTTAGGTCGTGCAAAAATACAAAAAAGTCCGGACTCTTGCTATGTCCGGACTTTTGTATTTTTATCTATACGAATCCTTTTTATTCTGCATAAATCTGGAAACCCTCCGGAATTTTAAATGTATCCGGCGAAATTTCAGGATTTTCCTCTAATGAAGTAGCAACTAAATCAGTAGTTTGATCATCCATATATTCTGTTACGCGGCGCAACTCTAATCCTTTATATACCCACACGGTAATTTTTTTGATATCCCGATCTTTAAATGTAGTTGTATAGATGGTACAATTTTTTCCTAAGAATTCGATGGTACCGGTTGATTCTACATTATACTTCTTAATAATTTCGGGAGTAAGGGCATTAAAATTAATATCTTCTTCCGGACGGGGATACGCTTTGTACGCCTGCATTCCATAACTAACTTCAAAGACAGAATCATTTGTTACAATGGTAGCAAACGGCGAGCCCATATAGTCATATTTAAAACAGATCAATGCTCCGTAATCAGTTGAATACTGAACTAACTCCATGCTATTTTCGCCTACGATATAATCGTATTGAATAATAGCGGTTTTGGGTCCGTCTCCTTTTAACTGAGCAGAAAGTGGAAATACTGCCAACAACATCAACCCCAATATTGCAACCCATTTACTTTTCATAAAGCATTTGTTTTAATTAGTATAGAAGTAAAACAAAGGCTTTTATAAATTAGTTCAACTTTAAAGATCTTATTTATTGAGTCGTTTACGCTTTGCCAGTTTAATCATTTCTGTATTCGGAACCAGGTAAAGCGTCACTCTCCGGTTTTTCGCGCGATTGACCATTGAGTCATTATCATAGAGAGGTTTGCTATCTGCAAATGAAAAAACAGCCATTTCACCATCAGTAACTCCGTTACGCTGAAACCACTCTTCGACGGCCGTAGCCCGATATTGTGCTATTTGCTGAATATATTCTTTGCGTCCGGTATTATCTGAATGACCCGTAATCAATAACTTCGTCAGATCCTTACGCATAAAGGTCAACACGGGTCTTAATACCGTTTCGGCATCTGCCATTAATACAGTATCATTGGGCAGAAATAAAAGAGAAGCGGGCAGCGATACTTTTACAACCTCTCCGTTCCTGATTGTCGATACCACAGCTCCTTTTATTGATTTTAGCTTCTGCGCCTGCTTAAGCATAAATGACTTAATCTCATCTCCCTGCTTTCCACCTATAGCTATTCCTTTTTCCTCTTCAAAAGTCTTTTCTTGTACAGGCGCTGCAGCGGTTACCCAGTTTTTGGGGTTTAATTTCTTAAGATCAAATTCAGAAGCCGCTGACAATGACTGTACAAAATTGAGAGAA
>JAVWBH010000415.1:0-1813 GCA_036649595.1 Bacteroidales bacterium | reverse complement strand
ACCAAGGTCAACAGCTGCTATGAACTCTGTTAATTCCATTGTCCTTTCGTATTTTTTAATTAGTTTATTCTATTTAACTCCGATTACCTGGTTTTCGTATTTCAGATTGATGGTTTTATATACATTCCAACCTTTCTTATTTAACCCTTTTCGGTAAAAGACCATTAAGTTATCAAGTTTTTTCTCAAAATTCTTAAAATTACCCAATAAAATTGTATGCGATCCTACACGCGGGATAAGTTCTACCTCTCCATTAGACCGAATATAGATCTGTTCGATCTGTGCATTCCAGAAATCGTTTTGCTGCAGGAACATAGCAAAGTTATACAAATCAGAAGTCGCCAGGTCTTTTGTAATATATCCTGACGCAACAGGTACATATGCCGTGAAGTTATTTCCGGCCGGCATTAGGATACCCTCTTCGTCGATATAATAGTTGCCCGTCAATCCGAGTACGCGCATAATCGGATTCCGCTGATAGATGTCAATCCGTAATGTGCCATCGGGAGTTTTATAACAACAGGCACTTCTGATAATCGGATTCTTTTCCAGTTCGTGCCCGATTTCAAATGTATTGATCTCGTTCATCGGTTTGCCTTCCGGTTTTACACGCAGTCGGCGCAGGGTCTGTTCGATCTCTCTTGTTTTTAAAAAAGGGGCGTCCAGGCTATCCTTAATTACAATTTTCACCTCTTTGCATACTTCATCCTCCACTCGGTCGGCAAAAATAAAAAACATTGCCAGTAAATAAACGGGCAATATGCTTAATAATAGTATGCGGAAGAATTTTCTTATCATTTTGACAGGATTTCTTTCACCGGAAGAACCAAACGATCAATATCACCGGCGCCTAACATTACAAGAACGTCAAATTTACGTTCTTTTATCAAGTCGAGCAAAAAATCCTTATGGCAAAGTATTCTCTCCTTTGTATTTAACTGTTCAAAGATAATTTCAGAAGTTACTCCGGGTATCGGGAGCTCTCTGGCCGGATAGATATCCAGTAGAATTACTTCGTCGGCTAAAGAAAGTGCTGCTGCAAACTCAGGTGCAAAATCCTGTGTGCGGCTGAATAAATGGGGTTGAAATACCACACTTACCTTTCGGTTTGGATATAATGCTTTTACAGAAGATATACTTGCTTTGATCTCGTCCGGGTGATGGGCATAATCATCGATTAATACACAATCGTCCCGTTTGATATGGAAGTCAAATCGGCGTTTAGCTCCTCCGAATGATTTCATGGCTGCACGCATCTCATCGGGAGTTACGCCTGTAAGCCACCCCATTGCTAAAGCAACTATCCCGTTCTCAATATTGATTTTTACCGGTACTCCCAGTTCTATATCTTTTACACGTCCTTCCGGAAATACGAAATCAAAGAAGATTGTCCCGTTTCCGATCCGGATATTTTCGGCGTGGAAATCGCCTCCTTCTTCTGCAGAATAGGTAAATAAGCGGACACCCTCTTGTAACCGGGGTTTAACTTTTATCCCCTTGCGCATAACCAAAGCTCCTCCCGGCTGAATCAAGGATGTAAAATGAGCGAAACTTTCCAGGTAATTTTCTTCATTTCCATAGATATCCAAGTGGTCCGGATCAGAGGATGTAATAGCAGCCAAATAAGGCCGTAGCTGATGGAAAGACCGATCATATTCGTCGGCTTCGATTACTGTCAGATCGCTTTTGTCTGAAAGCAACAGATTGCTATCGTAGTTTTTTAATATTCCCCCTAAAAACGCATTACAATCGACATGTGATGATTTCAGTAAATGAGCAGTCATCCCCGAGGTCGTTGTTTTTCCGTGCGTTC
>JAVWBH010000414.1:293-1873 GCA_036649595.1 Bacteroidales bacterium | reverse complement strand
GAAACTTCCCGAGCCTACCTTACGGCGACTGCCATGGTATCTGGCATACCTGAAGTTATTGAAGGATAAGGGGGAAGAATACGTTTCATCTACTCAGATTTCCAAAGAGATAAATGTGGATGCTTCTCAGATTGCGAAGGATTTGTCATTTATTAATATATCCGGAAAGACCCGTGTGGGCTATGAAGTAAATTCATTGGTCGATGTGTTGGAGAATTTTCTGGGCTTTACCCGTACACACCGGGCTTTTATTCTCGGAGCCGGTAGTCTGGGTGCGGCATTGTTGCATGACAACGGTTTGGAGCAGTATGGTTTGCAGGTGGTAGCGGCTTTTGATGTTAACCCCGATAAAATCGGTACGATCATTAACGGCATTCCTGTTTATCATGTCGACGAGTTGCAGAAATACCGGAAAGAGATGAATGTAAGCATCGGTATCCTGACCGTTCCCGTAGATAAGGCGCAAACGGTAGCCGATCTGATGATTGAGTGCGGAATCAAGGCGATCTGGAATTTCACCCCTTTCCGAATTCGAGTGCCAAAGCATATTGTAGTACAGAATACCTCTATTTATGCACATTTGGCGGTAATGTTTAATCGTTTAACCTGTCTGGATAAATAAAATATGAAGATCATTTGCGTAGGATGGAATTATCCCTTGCACAATAAAGAGATGGATAATTCGTTAATAGCTAAGGAGCCTACTTTGTTTCTTAAGCCCGATACTGCCATATTAAAAGATGGCAAACCGTTTTTTTTGCCTGATTTTGCTCAACGTTTTGAATATGAGGGCGAAATTGTGGTGCGGATTAACCGATTGGGAAAAAATATCTCCGAAAAATTCGCTCCCCGCTATTACAATGAAGTAACGCTGGGAATCGATTTTACGGCGCGCGACCTGCAAGCCAAACTTCGGGAGGCAGGAGAGCCATGGGAGATAGCGAAAGGATTTGATAATTCGGCCGTAGTCGGCGAGTTTATCCCGCTGGAAGAACTGACTCAACCGGCTGAAGCTCTCGATTTCCATCTGGACCTGAATAATCAAACCGTACAGACCGGCAATACGGCAGAGATGATTCATTCGATCAACCAGATAATCGCGTATGCAAGTAAGTTCTATACGTTGAAAATCGGGGATTTGATCTATACCGGAACGCCGGCAGGAGTGGGCCCTGTTAAAATTAATGATCATTTGCAGGGATTTATCGGCGATAAAAAAGTATTGGATTTTTACGTACGATAAAAGAAAGCGCCTGTATACTAAACGATTCTTATGTTAAGAAAACACCTCTCTGTTTTTTACGGGTTACTTTTATTTATATTACTAATTGCTCCCGACCTATTTGCCCGGGACAATGCTGTTACAGGGATTCATACATTTGCGAACTCTTCTGTTCTTGCTCAAGGACGTTGGGTGCGTATCAGTATACAAGAAACCGGTATTTATCAAATTACAGACGCCGAACTTCGAAAGATGGGTTTTTCCGATCCTTCGAAGGTCGGCGTATATGGTTTTGGGGGTAATATGATTGATGAGGCATTTTCAAAGGCCCATATTGATGATTTACCTGAGATTCCGG
>JAVWBH010000414.1:0-283 GCA_036649595.1 Bacteroidales bacterium | reverse complement strand
TGTATCGGGATGATGCGAAAAAACGAATCCTGTTTTACGGCAAAGGGCTGGTAACCTGGAGCTACGGAGGGCTAAAACTGATATCCTCTTCGGGGATGCCCGCTATTCCTTATTTTATTCACCGCAATAATCCGTATGCTACCGAAGCTTGTTATTTCCTGCATCAGAAAGAGGAACCTTCGTTGCTTATGAAAACGCAGCCTTCTGCTGAGGGTGGCCAAGTATGTCGGGTTTTTAATGATTATGCCTTGCATGAAAAAGATGAGTTGAATCTTGGAAATAC
>JAVWBH010000413.1:0-1907 GCA_036649595.1 Bacteroidales bacterium | reverse complement strand
ACCTTGTTCAAAAATTTTTTCGGGACATTGTATCCCAGTTGAATATTCTTCAAACGGAGGTAAGAGGCATCTTTCAGGTTATAGGTAGAACGGGTGTTGCACATCGGAGCGTATCCCCAGGAATAAAGAGCCGGTACATCCGTATTTGTATTTTCTGGTGTCCAGGCATTCAAAAACTTTTTGCTAGGAGAACTACCTTGCGCAAACGGATCTTCCCCAAAGAAATTTGTCCATATTTTCCGTCCGCTGACGCCTTGGAAAAACAGTGATAGGTCGAATGCCTTATATCCTACATTTAGATTGAATGAATAGAGCATTTTGGGATATACCCCTTCTACCATCTGACGGTCTTTACTATCTATTACCTTGTCGTCGTTTAGGTCTTTGAATTTTATATCTCCAGGTTTGGGGTTATTAGGGTGTCTAGGTGATGACTTTATGTCTTCGTCGGACTGAAAAATTCCATCCCATATATAGAGAAAATGTTCGCCATAAGGCTTCCCTACTTCATTTATATACGATCCGTAAGAGGGGGCTCTCAACTCCAACACTTTGTTCCGGTTAAAAGAGGCCATAAAACTGGCACCGTATGTAAAGTCGCCAACCTTGTTTTGATGTCCTACTTCAAACTCAATCCCTTTGTTTTGCAATTTTCCGTAATTGATAATCGGTGCAGTCATACCCACACTAGAAGGAATGGCTGCTTTTGAAAGAATTCCATCCGTAATCTTGTTGTACCAATCGAATGTAAGGGTAAACAGACCTTTCCCCAAACTAAGATCCAGACCAAGATCTGTTACTGCTGTTGATTCCCACTGTAATGTTTTTTCTTTCAGTCCGTTTTGTACAATGCCTTGTGCTACTTCACCGTCAAATATATAAGGAGAAGCAGAATACACATCTTGATAGGCGTAATTCCCGATTTCAGAATTACCCAATTTACCCCATGAAGCCCGTATTTTCAGATTGTCAATCCACGTTAGATTTTCTTGTATAAACGATTCTTCCGAGACCCTCCAAGCAGCTGAAAAAGAGGGAAACATTCCCCAGCGATGATCCTTATAAATACGGCTGGTTCCATCGTAACGGAAATTGGCTTCTGCTAGGTATTTCCCTTTGTAGGCATAATTGACCCGGCCAAACAGAGAACGAAGAGCAAATTCGGAGATACCTCCCGAAAGAGTCTGTCCTACAGTTGATCCGCCATCAAGTTCAGTCATACTATCCGATGGATATATCTCCCGTTTACCCGCCATTTTTCTAATATTCTGACCTTCCTCCTGAAATCCGACCAATGCTCCCAGTTGATGATCATCGTTTAAACTCCAATCATAGTTCAGTGTCGTATATAGCATGGTGTAAAGCTGTCGTTCATTATAATTAGAAACACCTTTTTCGGGGAAGAAGTCCGTTGCTAACAGATGTTCGTCGCGGCCTCCATCTTTATAATCTGATTCTTTCTGATAATAGAATCCCTGTGAATTTGCGGGGTAATGAGTCCTTTGGAATTGATCCGTATACCTGAAACCACCTTTCGTGCTCCAGCGTAACGTCATATTTTCTTTTTTGATGAAGTCAACATCAAAATAAACCTGTGCATTGGCAAACCAGTATTCATCTTTACGTGATGTTTCATTCATAGCCCAAACCGGGTTTCTATTTTGCCATTCGCCTCCATATGCTTCCGGAAAACTCTCATATGCATAGCGTCCGCTACCATCCGGCAGATAAGGTTTCGTCATCGGCCGGGAGGAGTTAATCATAAGAATCAGTGAATTGTTTGTATAATAAGGTTCTTTTATTTTCCCATTATAGAAATTGGCTGTGGCACCAACTTTAATCCGCTGATATACTTGAGCTTCAATATTCATCAGTCCAGTATAACGCTGGTAATCATGCCCGTCCAA
>JAVWBH010000412.1:0-1966 GCA_036649595.1 Bacteroidales bacterium | reverse complement strand
CGAAATCATCTCCTTGTGAGTTGACCGGTGCTTTCAGGTTTTCTACATGCCAGATCTCCCATTCATCCCGGCGTGCTTTAAAAATATCAAGTCCGCCCATTCCCGGATGTCCGTCTGATGAAAAATACAATATTCCGTTATCCCGGAAAGTCGGGAACACTTCATCTCCCGGTGTGTTGATTTGGTCACCCAGATTTTCCACAAGTCCGGTGCCGCTATTGGACAACGGTGTCCGCCAGATATCTTTTCCGCCAAATCCGCCCGGCATATCGGAAACGAAATACAGATGACGGCCATCCGGCGATACGGCGGGATGGGCAAAGACGGATATCGTATCTTTCATTATTTCAACTTTTTGCGCAGCTCCCCATTTCCCACCCGCCCGGGATGCCGAAAATATTTCTGTTGAGGTAGGAGCTACCGCATCACGGCGGGCGCGGGTAAAATAGATCGTATTGCCATCCGGCGAGAAAGCAGGCGTTCCTTCATCGAATTCGGTGTTTAATTCTCCTTCTGCCGGTTCCGGTTTTTGCCATACTCCTTTTTCATTTTTTTTACTGAAATAAATGTCACAAGGTTTCAGTCCTGTGATCTCGCTTTTGTCTGTCCCGGTTGTTTTGTCATTTGCGGTAGTCAGATAAAGCTGATCAGCGTCTTTCCCCAATAGCATCGGCGAGAAGTCGGCCCGCCGGGAGTTAAACAGATCCATCCGTTTTACCTGATAACGCGTGCGTTTTTCTTTCCATTCTTGCGCCTCGGTTGCGCCCTTTAGGCCGTTTAGGGCAAGGGGATGGGCAGGAGATTTTTCCAGAAATAATTCGTAATTGCGTATTGCATCTTTGTATTTCCCGTCATTATGCAGATTTCTGCCCAACAGCAGATAAAGGGTTGAATCGGGATGATGATACCGGATTGCATTTTGGTAAGCCGCTGCTGCACGCGAGGGTATATTCAGCCGGTCATAGCAGGTAGCCATTTTTGCCGCGATTTTACCGCGTAATGCGCGTTCTTTTGAGGCGGATGTTTTGTTGTATACTTTTCGGTATGTATTTGCTGCCTGAAAATATTCACCACGGCCGAATTCTGCATCGGCAGTAGATAGTTTCGCTGTGTTGCATGATACGATCAGGCTACAGATAATCAGTGTAAATATGAAAAGAAGATGTTTCACCAGACTTGTTCTTTATATAGATAAGACGCAAAATTAAACGTTTTATTGTTTTAGTACGCTTTTGCAAGTTGAATCAATTCTTTTTATTAGCTTTAATATGGAATCTGTTCATCTATTTAATACGGAAGAATATGGATAAATTAGTAAAATTGGCCAGTTTCAGACAAAATGCGGAGGCCGAATTGGTAAAAGGTTATCTTGAGTCGATGGGTATCGAATGTGTCCTTAATGATTCGATTTCGAATCAGTTGTTTGGCGGGTATATCGATATGGGTGGTGTCGAACTCAGTGTGATGGAAGATGATCTCCCCCAGGCCAAAAAGGCGATGGAGGAGGGTGGTTTTGAAGAATATCTGATTAAATAAGCTTAGTCGCGCATAAGTAATGAGCTGTCGCCATAACTTAGAAAACGGAAATCATGCGTGAGAGCATAATTGTAAATATCCTGCCAGTTTCCGTTGATGAAAGCGGAAATAAGCAATAAAAGCGTGCTCTGCGGCTGATGGAAATTGGTGACAATTCCTTCTACGATGCGAAATGTATAGCCCGGCGCAATCATAATCTGTGTTGAGGCTAATAATTTATCTGTCTGATTACGGTCGAGGTAATCAATAATATGTTGCAATGCTTCTTTTACAGGCATTGTATATGTTTTTGCATACGGCTGCCATTGAGTAACTCGAAGTTCTTCTGTGGTAGCTGTTGGTTTTTCAGACAGGGTTACACCGATGTAATACAGGCTTTCGAGTGTGCGTACGGTTGTAGTTCCCACCGCGTTGAGTTTCCCTTCGTTGG
>JAVWBH010000411.1:0-1970 GCA_036649595.1 Bacteroidales bacterium | reverse complement strand
ATTAAGACATGATCAGATTAAACGTTTTTATTCAGGTGAGTGATGAAAATCGCAATTCAATGCTTGAGCTTGCGAAAGAACTTGTTGCTAAATCATTAGTAGAAAAAGGATGCATTGCGTACGACCTATTCGAAAGCACAACCCGCAAGGATGTTTTCATGATCTGCGAAACATGGGAAAATGAAGAAGTGCTGGATATCCATTCTAATTCGGAGCATTTCCTTACATTGGTTCCTAAAATCCAGGCATTAGGCTCGATGAAGCTGGAGAAGTTCGTTTTCTAAAATCCGAAGCAGAAAAAGCTTAAAAAAGCCGGCGATTATCAACCCGCTCCGAATGCAAGTTTAACGTTCGGAGCGGGTTCACAATCGCCGGCTCAATAACCAATACAAGGCTGCGGGAATCAGGACCCGAGCATCCGCACAATATCCTCCTCCAGTTTTTCGGGAGGCGTGACCGGAGCATAACGCCTGATTTCAGTTCCGTCTCGCGAAATAAGAAACTTGGTGAAGTTCCATTTAATCGAAGAGCCCAGAATACCCCCCGCCTCTTTTTTCAGGTATTTATAAATAGGAGCAGCCCCATCGCCGTTCACCTCTGTTTTTTGCATCAACGGAAAAGTAACTCCGAAATTGATTTCGCAAAAGTTGGCGATTTCCTGATCCGTTGCCGGCTCCTGATGCGCAAACTGATCGCAGGGAAAAGCAATTACCTCGAATCCCCGATCCTTATACTTCTCATACAATGCTTCCAACCCCTTATATTGAGGGGTAAAACCACATTTACTGGCTGTATTCACGATGAGCAGCACTTTCCCTCTGAACTGATCAAACGAAAAATCGGCTCCTTTGTTATTCTTAACCGTGAAATCATAAATTGTCTTTCCCATTCTTACACGTCCTTTCCCATAAAAAGTTCGATGTCCTCGGAAACACTCTTTATCGGTGCGATTCCAAATTCAGAAACGAGAACATTTAATACATTCGGACTCAGGAATGCGGGTAAAGTGGGCCCCAGGTGAATATTCTTTACGCCCAACGAAAGCAAAGCCAGAAAAACAATAACAGCCTTCTGTTCATACCATGCAATGTTATAGTCGATCGGCAGTTTATTGATATCATCCAGACCGAATAACTCTTTCAGTTTAAGGGCAATGACAACCAATGAATAGCTATCGTTACATTGTCCGGCATCTAGTACGCGCGGAATTCCGCCAATATCTCCCAACGGCAGTTTATTATAGCGGTATTTCGCACATCCGGCCGTCAGGATCACGGTATCGGCAGGCAATGCCTTAGCGAACTCGGTATAATACTCCCGGTTTTTCATTCGTCCGTCGCAACCGGCCATCACAAAGAATTTCTTTATTGCGCCCGACTTCACGGCCTCTACAACCTTATCGGCCAGGGCTTCAACCTGAGCATGAGCGAAACCGCCCACGATGGTTCCCGTTTCGATCTCTTTTGGCGGATCACATCGTTTTGCATGGGCGATGATTTCGGAGAAATCTTTCGGTTTGCCATCCGCCCGGTCCGGAATATGCGGGAATCCCTCAAACCCTGCGGCTCCGGTCGTATAAACACGATCCCGGTAAGAAGATACGCTTTTCGGAGGCACAATACAGTTTGTCGTAAACAAAATCGGTCCGTTAAAAGTATCGAATTCCGTGATCTGATTCCACCACGAACCGCCATAATTACCAACAAAATGGGCGTATTTCTTAAATGCCGGATAATAATTAGCGGGCAGCATCTCACAATGGGTATATACGTCGACGCCCGTTCCCTCTGTTTGTTTGAGCAGATCTTCCATGTCACGTAAATCATGTCCGCTGATCAGAATTGCCGGATTAGTACGCACTCCGATATTTACCATCGTTATTTCCGGATTGCCATACGTCGACGTATTTGCCTTATCCAGCAACGCCATTGTTTTAACACCATAACTACCGCACTCCATTACCATTTCCA
>JAVWBH010000410.1:0-2005 GCA_036649595.1 Bacteroidales bacterium | reverse complement strand
TTGTTTAGTGTCTCAATGATCACTTCTTTGCGTTCGAATACCCGTTTTTTTCGTAATCCCAATAAGTTCCGGATGGTTTCGGAGTATACCTCCATATTAAACAGTACCGAATCGTTCACCGCTTTGGTTGTGAAGAATATGCCTAATGGAAGCAGAAAAGCCGAACTAAGCCATATTCCTTCCCATACAGCCCACTGGCCGTCGCGGGCAAATTTATATCCCGCCGTGTCAATGATGTAATATACGATAAACAAAAATACGGATATGATAACAGGCATCCCCAATCCTCCTTTTCGGATAATTGCTCCCAACGGGGCTCCGATAAAGAAGAACAGCAAACACGCTATCGACAAGGTAAATTTTTTATGCATCTCGATTTCATGCCTTCTGATTACCTTATTTTCATCTTCTTGCATACTCTTCTTAAACGTATAATCTTGTTCGAGCGAAGCTGATTTAGATGCAGCTTTTGCCAGAACGCTCTGTCGGTCCCGAAGTGGCAGCCCATTCAGCAAAGTGGTGGGATCAATCGCGGCCAGGGCGGTTTGTTGTATCAGTGAATCCGCTTCCGGCTGGTTCAACATACCCCGTAAATAGGTGTTTTCTTTGAGTGAAGTTGCATAGATGGCGGCAACCGAGTCGCTGCGGAATGTAAGTGAATCGATAGATGTACGTAACTCTTCCATATTCTTTCCAATATACTGGTTAGACATGAACGATTCGTCCATACGGTTGAAGTTAGCGTCAAACTCGATTAAGATCTCTTTTTTAGTAAATGACTCACGGCGATAAGGTACGTTTGCCGTTGCCGTGCGCTGATCTTTCAGATTCTCAAACGATTCGCCGTTCCATAGTGTAAGGAAGAGGTAGCGTTTATCGTCGGTCATTTTTAATTTCCCGGAATCTGCTACGATCACAGCGGCATCTTCAAAACTTCCTGATATATCATAAATCATTACGTCATACAACATACCGGTATCCCGGTTTTTATGTTTGACAAATAAGTTATACCCGTCTATTTCTTTATAAAACACCCCTTCCGGAATATCCAGTTCGGGCGATTTATGACGCATTGAGAAAAGCAGGGAGTAGAGTTTTACCTGTGATCGCGGAAGTATTTCATTTTGGAAAAAGAATGCTCCTACCGCGATAATCGCAATGGTTACGATCAGCGGCCGCATAATACGGATCAGCGAAACGCCGGCTGCCTTCATCGCAAGAAGTTCCAGCCGTTCGCCCAGATTTCCAAAAGTCATCAACGACGCCAACAAAACAGCCAAAGGCAAAGCCATGGGTGCCAGTGAAAGCGCCGCATAGAAAAATAATTCGAAAAGGACTTTCATTTCCAATCCTTTGCCTACCATCTCATCTACGTATTTCCACAAGAACTGCATCAATACAATAAACAAGCAAATAAAGAAGGTCATGCAAAAGACAGGGAGAAATGTCTGAAGTATGAAAGTATATAATCGTTTAATGCGCAACATATCTTTTAGATTGTACGCAAAAGTAATGCAAAAATTTGAAATTCAAATTCCCAATTTCCTTTTCAGATTGTCTATTTGCGTGTTCCATAGTTCTACCGAATCTTCTCTTTCGTCCGGATATGCATAATCGGTTACCTCTAATACTGTACTTCCTGTTAATTCGATTTGATGAATACGGAATTCGAAGAAAGTTTTTACAGTATCTTCCTCTTTCCATCTGAAACGAATAAATACCCCTGTGCGGCAGCTGATCTGTTCGGCGTCCTGAGGCATCTTATTCCAGAAAAAAGTGTAATGCTTGCCTGAGAGGTGTACATCGTCGGCAAACCAATTTGCCAAACCATGGGCTGTTCCAATGTAATTCCACAAAACATTCGGAGAAACGCTTTTCAGGCTGTATTCGATATTAAACTTTTCTTTTGTCATGGTAACTGATTTTTGGGCAATATAGAAATAAAAAATAGTATATAGTTAATAATAAAAGTGAAATAATCGTCTTGTGGGATATTTTTTTGTGT
>JAVWBH010000409.1:0-2006 GCA_036649595.1 Bacteroidales bacterium | reverse complement strand
TACAGCGAATAGCCGTCGATGAGAGTCCGCGTAAAATTCCATTATTATTCGGTTATGATGTCATTCACGGACACAAAACGATCTTCCCGCTCTCTTTGGGAGAGGCATCTTCCTGGGATATGGAAGCTATTGAAAAAAGCGCACGCGTATCAGCTGTCGAGGCCGCCGCTTCGGGCATTAACTGGACGTTCGCCCCGATGTGCGATATTTCCGTTGAACCCCGCTGGGGACGGGTATCCGAAGGAGCCGGCGAAGATCCGTATTTGGGCTCTTGTATCGCACGGGCACGGGTAAAAGGATTTCAGGGAAAAGACAATAACCTGGCCGACCCATTTACGATCCTTGCATGCGTAAAACATTTTGCCGCCTATGGCGCCCCTTATGCGGGCAGAGACTATAATATGGTTGATATGTCACAACGTATGTTCCTTGATTTTTATCTTCCTCCTTATGTTGCGGGTATTGAGCAGGGAGCCATGAGTGTGATGGCTTCATTCAATGACTTCGACTTTGTACCTGCCACTTCCAGTAAATATCTGCAAACCGATTTACTCCGCACACAATTGGGTTTTGAAGGTTTTGTGGTAACAGACTATACCGGAATTCCGGAAATCGTGATGCATGGTACTGCGCCAAACGATTCTGTAGCCGGCATTCAGGCTATAAAAGCCGGTATCGACATGGATATGGAAGGCGGAGTCTATCACAAATACCTGATTGAGCAGGTAAAAAGCGGCGCTGTCAGTGAAGCGTTGGTTGATGATGCATGTAAAAGGGTTTTACGCGTAAAATTCATGTTGGGGTTATTTGATGATCCTTACAAATATATGAATGAAGAGAATGAGAAGAAACTGATCTATAGCAAAGAAAATCTTCAGGCAGCCTATGATGTAGCTGTCCGTTCGATGGTATTGCTCAAAAATGAGAAAGAAACGCTTCCGCTGAAAAAAGGAGAACGTCTGGCTGTAATCGGTGAGTTGGCAACCAGCCAGCGTGACTTGCTGGGCTCTTGGAAAGCTGCGGGCGACTGGGCTCAGATGGCTACCATTCTGGATGAGATCAAACTATATAACGGAGCCGAAAATGTAATGTATGCCGAAGGAGCAAAAACAACCGGAAATGACCGGAGCGGCTTCGATGAAGCTTTACGGGTTGCGGCAAACGCAGAAAAAATCGTATATGTATTAGGCGAAAACTGGGAGTGGACAGGCGAAGCGGCAAGCCGCACCGATCTGTCAATCCCGGGTGTACAGACAGAATTGCTTGAGAAACTGGCAGCATTGAAAAAACCGATCGTATTGGTACTGATGAACGGCCGGCCGCTCACACTGGAGAAAGAAAGTGCTTTGGCATCTTCTCTGTTAGAAGTATGGTATCCGGGCACAATGGGGGGAAAAGCCGTAAATGATGTATTGTTCGGTTTATATAATCCTTCCGGGAAATTACCAATGACTTTCCCTCGTAATCTGGGACAAGTACCTATTTTCTACTGGGAAAAGAGTACCGGACGTCCGGTGGATCCTACCAATCCGGATTATAAATATAAATCACGCTATATCGACTCACCTAACAGTCCGCTGTATAAATTCGGATTCGGATTAAGCTATACACAGTTTACCTACTCGGATCTGAAATTATCATCCGATATATTGTCCGCTTCAAAAGATATTACCGTTACGATTACGGTAAAAAACACAGGCAAATATGACGGTGAAGAAGTTGTTCAGGTTTATTATCATGATCTGGTTGCCAGCGTAACACGCCCTATCCGCTTATTATGTGCCTTCCAAAAGGTTATGATAAAAGCGGGAGAAAGTAAACAGGTAACATTTACCTTAAAACCGGCAATGTTCGCGTTTCATAACCTGGAAATGCAATATGGACCGGAACCGGGTGATTTTAACCTTTTTGTAGGCGGAAACCTGGATGAAGCTCTCGTAACGCGTTTTACGCTACAATAATAAAAATAGATAATTGAATTTGTTGATTCGTGTGGTTGATAATAA
>JAVWBH010000408.1:680-2026 GCA_036649595.1 Bacteroidales bacterium | reverse complement strand
ATAACGATAGGAGGCTTGTTCTTTGGTCAGTGTCAGAAAAAAAGAATCGCATGCAGAAATAAAAATGCTGTCGGTCTGTAACAACAATAATTCATCCGACTGTCTGTTCGTAAAAAAGCGGGCTACGAAAAGGGATATCCCGATTGCCGCCAGCAATATTACAATGGCTATCCGCTCTGCTCGCCGATAATAGAAAAAGTCGTTCCACATGGTATTGAGGATATAATATATAAAGATATAAAAAAACCTCCTCTGTAAATAGAGTGAACCCCAAAAGTTATCTGTCTAACTTTTGGGGTTCATATCAAAAACATTGGGGCTTATTTATACCCCTTCATACCCGTCATATCATCCAAAAATGCCCAATCCGGAAAGGAATATCAGGATAATCGCTACCGGGGCCAGATAACGTAAGATAAAGATGAATGGTTTGAAATACCATATTTTCAAGGTCTTGTCATTCGATACCTGCATATAAGTAACTTGTCTGTCTAATCGGTATCCCACAAATAGTGACACCAATAATCCGCCTATCGGTAATAAGATATTGGCCGATACATAATCGAACAAATCAAACAACGTTTTACCGAACAACGTGTACTCTTTCCATGGGCCGAGCGAAAGCGAACAGCCTACGGCAAAGATAAAACAAACGCCGATGACCCATGCTGTAGCCTTTTTACGACTCATATTATACTCTTCATGAATGAATGCGGTAACCACCTCAAACATCGAAACAGTTGACGTAAGCGCCGCTACTGCCAATAACAAGAAGAATAAGATAGACCAGATGTAACCACCCGGCATTTGCATAAATACGTTTGGAACGGTAATAAATACCAGGTCGGGACCTGCCGTCGGGCTGATTCCGAAAGAGAAGACTGCCGGAAAAATCATTACCCCTGCCAATACCGCTACCATGGTATCCAAAACAGCCACCGTGGCGGCAGTTTTTCCGAGTTTTGTTTCCTTATTGAAATAAGAACCATATGTAATCAGACAGCCCATTCCCAGACTTAATGAGAAAAAAGCCTGCCCCATTGCACGAAGAACTACTGTAGAATCTATCTTCGTAAAGTCTGGCTTAAACAAGAAGGTCAGTCCTTCTGCAGCTCCTGGCAAAAATAAACTCCGTACACAAAAGATAACCAGCAAAATGAATAGCAATGGCATCATAATATTCGAAGCTTTCTCAATACCATTCTTCACCCCTCCGACGATAATGAAATAATTCGCGATTAAGAATAGCCCCAGCCAAATGATCGGCGAATAAGTGTCTGTGCTAAAAGCAGTGAAAGACTCTTTCAGTTGAGCCGCGGTCTGGCCCGCAAATCCGTTCGTAGCAG
>JAVWBH010000408.1:0-650 GCA_036649595.1 Bacteroidales bacterium | reverse complement strand
TCGAGCGTCCATCCGGCAATAACGGTATAAAAACCAAGAATCAGGAACGAAGCCAGTACGCTCAAGTATCCGATAATTCCCCAGTGAGATTTCGGGGCCAGTTTCTTGAAGGTTCCTCCTACATTCATTTTCGAAGTGCGCCCCAGCAAGAACTCTGAAATAATAAGCGGAATTCCCAATACGGCTACACAAATCAGATAGACAAGCAAAAATGCTCCTCCTCCGTTTTGACCGGTTTCATAAGGAAAACGCCATATATTTCCAAGCCCGACAGCCGATCCTACGGCTGCCGCAATTACGCCTAATTTCGTCGCGAATGTGGTTCTGTTACTCATTTAGTATTTATTCTTAAAGTGATTGTTTTTGTTTTATTTTATCGCAAAGTTATATGTAAATATTACACTACATAACTACTTAATCATTTATTATACCAATTTGAAACTTAATGATAATAAAGAACGGACTTTAACAAATTCACGGATAAAACCAGTATCTTCGCGTTAAAGAGAGAGATACAATGAATTGTTTTTTTAAAAAATTTTACCCAACACTTCTTTTAATTGGGGTTATTTCGTTCTTATCGTTAGCGAGTTTTAAGTCCATGCCCAGTATTCCAACTATCCCGCACATGGATAAATTGGTTCATTTCT
>JAVWBH010000407.1:0-2032 GCA_036649595.1 Bacteroidales bacterium | reverse complement strand
CGGCCGGATTTTCCGTTGACTCTCTTTTTGGTTTTTGAGCGGCCAGAACTTTTTCGTCGTAGCGATGTCCTTCAATAACCGGAATCTGCTGATTGATCAGGCGTTCGATGCCTCGCAATAAAGAGGCCTGTTCTGAATCGACAAACGAAATGGCAAAACCGCACAATCCTGCTCTGCCGGTACGCCCGATACGGTGTACATACGTTTCGGCTACCTCCGGTAAGTCGAAATTGAACACATGAGTCAGCCCTTCGATATCGATACCGCGTGCGGCAACATCCGTTGCAACCAGTACGCGTGTTTTATGTTCTTTGAAATTATTTAAAGTTGTCTGTCGGGCAAACTGCGATTTATTGCCGTGAATGGATTCGGCCGGAATACCCGAGCTCGACAAGGCGCGTGCAATCTTATCCGCCCCGTGTTTGGTACGTGAAAAGACAAGCACCGACTCCTGTGTTCCTTCACGAAGAAGAGAAACCAGTAAGTTAATCTTGTTGTTTTTCTCTACATAATACAGAGACTGCTCAATGATATCGGCGGTAGATGCCGGTGGATTTACCTCAATCTTAACCGGGTTTTTAAGAATTGATCCGGCAAGATTTACTACTTCTTTGGGTAAAGTAGCCGAAAAAAGCATGCTCTGCTTTTTCTGGGGTAGCAATGAACAGATATGTTTCACATCATGGGCGAATCCCATATCAAGCATACGGTCTGCTTCGTCGAGGATGACGAATTCAATACTTTTCAATACCAGCAGGTCTTGTCTGATCAGATCCAGCAGACGTCCCGGGGTAGCGATGATAATATCTACACCGCTTTTGATTCGTTCAATCTGGTATTTCTGAGCGATACCACCGAATACAACGCAATGATCCAGCTGAAGATAGCGGCCGTAAGCCGAAATATTTTCTCCGATCTGTACCGCCAGTTCGCGTGTCGGCGTCAGAATCAGCGTTTTTACTGTTTTTCCGCGGTCGGTGCGGGCTCCCTGATGTAATTTCTGAATAACAGGAACTACGAAAGCGGCTGTTTTGCCGGTTCCGGTCTGAGCGCATGCCCAGATATCTTTACCTTGAAGAATTGTCGGGATAGCTTGTTGCTGGATGGGTGTCGGGGTCTGATAACCCTCTTGTTTCAAAGCCTTAAGGATAGGCTCGATAATATTCAGTTTCTGAAATGTCATAAATAATACGTAGCTACTAATTAGCCGTTAATTAAGTGTAATCTACAACGAAATGGATGGGAGAAGTAGCATCGGCTTTTATTGTATCGCTACAAAAATACGATAATAAAACTATTTATTTATCAGTTTGATAACTTATAGGATTCTTTTGTTCTTATATTAACTTCGTTAAGGATATTAATTGGCAAAGCCCGGAAACTTTTGTCCCCGGGCTTTTTAGCCTTATTCCTGCAAATATGCAGGTATTTTCCTTTATTATTGACGAATATTATTCGCGGATGGCAATTTGGCAATTGTCCAGACTCTCAATAATCGCTAAGCTTTCTACATGAATACCCTCTTTTCTAAGACGGTCGCCTCCTTTTTGAAATGCTTTTTCAATTACAAATCCCATTCCTTCAATCGTAGCGCCGGCTTTTTTAGCCAGGTCTATCATGCCTACGGCAGCATTGCCGTTAGCCAGAAAATCGTCGATAAACAAGATATGGTCTTCGCCATTTAAAAAATCGCTGCTGACGCATACCGTATATTCGCGGTCTTTCGTGAATGAATAAACGGTAGAAGAGATCATATTCTCCATTGTTTTGGGCATCTTTTTCTTAACAAATACCACCGGCAAATGCAACAGATAACCCACCATGATGGCCGGGGCGATACCGCTGGCCTCAATCGTTACGATCTTGTTGATCGGTTTGCCCGAGAATCGTGCGGCAAACTCTTCTGCTATTTTCAGCATCAGGTCCGGATCCATTTGATGGTTGATAAAACTATCTACTTTCAGAATTCCACCGGGGAAGCATTTTCCATCCTGAAGGATGCGTTTTTTAAGTAATTCCATGCGGATATATA
>JAVWBH010000406.1:0-2050 GCA_036649595.1 Bacteroidales bacterium | reverse complement strand
GTAAGCGGCGTATTGATTCAGATTTCCATCCTGAGATCCGAATGCGCGATTGCGCACTTCAACCAGATACGGTTTGGCATTAGCCGGCCCTTCTAGCTCATTAATTGCTTCGGCTGCCATCAGATAAAGATCCGCCGAACGCATTACCGGGAAATTAGTTCCCCAGTCATCACCTTTCATCGGGCCGTTCTTCTCATAATCGCGATAGCTGGTACGATACTTACCAAAGCTGATCTTCGTAATATCCGAAATATCCTGAAATCCATTTTTCTCATCTCCCCCGGTCAATTTCTGGCTGGTTTTAACGTATTTATAAGGTACCAGCGTCACATCCCGGCGACTGTCGCCTTCGGCATAATCATAAAACAGGGTCGGCATGGCAATCACATAAGGAGAAACCTCTTTCTCTGTATATTTTGTAACAGAAGATACCATTCCCAACAACCGACCATGTTGACCGCGGGCAGTTTTAAAACCGATCTCAAACATTGATTCGCGCCCTGCCGAAGCATCATCATTCATCACTTCTTTCCAGATCTGACTAAATGAGGCCGATAATGGATGTTTGCCCGAGCCGATCACGTCGATGCATTCATTTTTTACAATATCATAAAGTTGTTGACGTTTAGCCGCATCTTCAAATACATAATCGATTTTACCGGCATCTCCGCCTGCCGTATTGTTACGATCCTGGCGCACCAAAGCCTTCCCTGCCGCATTCAATGCGATACGCGCACGCAATCCTTTTGCAAATCCTTTACTTACACGCTCTACAGAAGTTGTAGTGGCAGACCCTCCTGCCCACGGCAATAATTCGGAAGCATATCCCAAATCACCGATAATCTGATCATAGATCACCGTGCGGTCTGATTTCGGAATAAACAGGTCATCTTTTGACAGCGGGGTAAAACGGGCCGGCACATCTCCCCAGTATTTAACCAGGTCGAAATAGAAAAAGGCCCGCAACGTAAGCGCTTCACCCAACAATTCACCCATCCGGTTACCCGGAGCCGGATTGCCGTATTCCCGAATACCGGCAATACATAAATTACAATGTTCGATAGCGGCATACAGATAACTCCAGGGTTCTTTTCCGCCGGCATTATTGAAGCCGTCGGCCAAATTGGCATTTTGCAGGTATACTGCCATCGAACGCCGGTCTTGTGTTGATTCAGATCCGTCTGCTGCTGCGCTTTGCAGTTCGCTGTCGGAGTTGACTCCCACATAAGATATCAGACGGCTTCGATAGGAATTGGTTTCTCCGAAATAATGATAAATACCATTCACCATTCCCGCTGCTGTTTCCTCCTTTGAGAATACGATATCTTCCGAAAACTGGGATTTGGATTCTACATCTAAAAAGTCATTACATCCGGTCATGCCGATCAAAGCGGCAAGCAGGAAGCATTTCATATAATTTTTTCTCATGTTGATCGTTCGTTTAGAATTTGATTAAAAGGTCAGGTTCACGCCAAAGTTATATCCGCGGCTTTTCGGATAGGCAGAATAATCTACACCCGGCGTCATCGGTGTTTTTCTACGGGTATCTACCTCCGGATCAAAACCGGAATAGTTTGTCAGGCAGAAAAGGTTTGTCCCGGTAAAGAAGAAACGACAATTCTGAATATAGGCTTTTTTCAACAACTGCTTAGGCAAGCTATAGCCGAGCGTTAATGTATTCAACCGCAGGAAAGAGCCGTCTTCTATAGCCCAGGAGTGTACAAAATAATTTGAAGCCATAGTCGGCGACCACATACGGGCATCTGTGTTCGCTGCTTTTAGTTGCTCGGGATCCGTGATACGGCTGCCGGTTTCCCAGTCGATATGCGTAAACCGGTCTTCTACCATACTCAACATATTTCGGTTGTAGTATTTAGAGCTGTTGGTAAATTCGATTTTGTTGGCATTGTAAATATCATTACCCAACACAAAACTGAAAGCCGCACTCAGATCAAATCCTTTAAAACGCGCATTCAGGTTAAACCCGCCAAAAGCTTTAGGCATGGCGTTCCCGATAATCGTTTTATCATCCTTTGTTATTTTACCGTCG
>JAVWBH010000405.1:0-2076 GCA_036649595.1 Bacteroidales bacterium | reverse complement strand
TGCGGTACGTTATAATCCCTTTCTTCTTTGATGTATGCAGACCTATACGTAATCTTCAAAACACGTACGATACATCCCCTTTTTCAGGAGCTATTTCTGTTTTTTCAGGAGCCCTTTCTTCGGGGGTTCCGGATAATACTCTCCGGGGGTCCGGGTAATACCCTCTGGGGATCCGGGTAATACTCTCGGGGGATCCGGGGCGTTAGCGGGTATACCCGGACCCCTGGCAAGAATTACCCGGGATACAGGGACATATTACCCGGATCCCCCGAAGAAAAGACTCCTGAAAAATCGAAAAGGGCTTGGGAAAAGAGTAAACATGAAAAGGCGAATTATAAAAAGGAAAGAAAGTGTATCCGATCCGCTTTATTTCAATACGTCAAGACCCAGACAGGAAACACTCAATCAGCAGATAGTTCTAATTTCGTTAAAAACGGAATTAGAACTATCAAAAGCCCCTTTGCTGGGTACAATTGCAAACAATTATAAAAGGAAGTTATACAATATCCTGTTGGTTTTCTATCTCATTTGAAAAAAAATACGCAAATTTGCAGTTTGAAATCGTATTGAAATATATTTTTATTCATCCAGCGAGTATTATAAATGGAATTTACAGCGCAGCAAATTGCAGACTTTCTCCACGGAGAAGTAATTGGAGATCCGAACGTTACGGTCAATAACGTTTCAAAAATAGAAGAGGGTAAACCAGCTACTCTTTCTTTTCTCGCAAACCCAAAATACACTCATTATATATATAACACAAACGCAAGTATTGTGTTAGTAAATCGTGATTTTGAACCAGAAGAGCCGGTTAAAACAACTTTAATCAAAGTTGACAATGCCTACGCATGCATTGCCATGCTTTTAAATATGGTAGAACAATCACGGCCTAAAAGAACAGGAAAAGAAGAAAATGTACATATTGATTCGTCGGTTGAATTACCGGAATCATATTATTTGGGCGCCTTTTCATACATTAGCCGGGGCGTAAAACTTGGTAATAACATTACAATTTATCCACAGGTATATATCGGTGATAATGTGCGTATCGGAAACAATGTCACATTGCATCCCGGCGTGAAAATCTATCACGATTGCGTAATCGGCAATAATTGCACCATCCATGCCGGATCTGTAATCGGATCTGATGGTTTTGGATTTGCTCCGTCTGCTGAAGGCTATCAGAAAATTGCACAGATCGGAAATGTGATATTGGAAGATAACGTTGACATTGGTGCTAATACCACGATTGATCGCGCCACAATGGGATCTACAATCATTCGCCAAGGAGTAAAACTCGATAACCTGGTTCAGATTGCCCATAATGTTGAAATCGGCAAAGATACGGTAATGGCGGCTCAGGTCGGAATAGCAGGCTCTACAAAAGTGGGCGAAAAATGCATGTTCGGCGGACAAGTCGGAGTAGCGGGCCACATCACGATTGGCAACAATGTGAATATCGGCGCTCAATCCGGCATCCCGAACCACGTTGATTCGAACCTGTCTGTATTAGGATATCCGGCACAACCGGCACGCGAGTTTGCACGACAAACCGTAATGATCAAAAAATTACCGGAACTAAACCAAACAATCAAACAACTTCAAAAAGAAATCGATTTTTTAAAGAAAAAAATAGAGGAATAATCCTATGACACACCAAAAAACGCTTAAAGACAGCTTTTCTCTAACAGGAAAGGGGCTTCATACGGGTCTTGATATTACCGTAACATTCAAACCTGCTCCGGAAAATCATGGATATAAAATTCAACGAATCGATCTTCCAGAACAACCGATTATTGATGCAGTTGCTGATAATGTAAAAGAAACTCAGCGCGGCACCGTTGTCGGAAAGAATGATGTAGTCATTAGTACTATAGAACATGCAATGGCTGCTCTTTATGCTGCCGACATCGACAACTGTCTGATTGAGGTAAATGCACCTGAATTCCCGATCCTTGACGGTAGCTCTATCTTCTACTGTGAAGAAATCGAAAAAGCAGGAATTACTGAACAAAAAGCTGAAAGAGAGTATTTTATTATAAAGAATAAAATTGAGATTAAAGACGAAGAAAGTGG
>JAVWBH010000404.1:0-2083 GCA_036649595.1 Bacteroidales bacterium | reverse complement strand
ATCCAGCGATAAGGGCTCGATCAGATCCGTATAATCACTGAAAATATCATGAATCTGTGCAGAAACAGCCTTATATACATGCATTCTGCCGGGCGTAAAAATAACAAACGGGCAGAGCTGTTTCGCTTTCAGCGAAGACATTGCCGAACGGATACCGTATTTACGTGCTTCGTAACTCGCGGCAGCCACTACCCCTCGTCGTTCGGGACTTCCTACAACAAGCGGCTTTCCCCGATATTCGGGGAAGTCGCGCTGTTCGACGGATGCATAAAAAGCATCCATGTCAATATGCAGGATTTTACGTTCTGACATTGCTTATAAAAAATATGCTTTATAAAGATTACTTCATCTTAAGTACCTTTTCAACAAATGATTGCAGAAAAAGAGCGGTCTCTTCGAGCCCTAATAAAGAAGCATCAACCGAAAGATGATATGACGATGCTTTACCCCATACTTTATCCGTATAGAAATTATAAAATTTAGAGCGCGAACGGTCATTCTTTTCCATCATGGAAACCGCCTCTTCTTCCGAAACAGAAAGACGGCCCGCTACCTGATGTTTTCGAAACTCTTCGGGCGCATGGATAAACAGATTAATACAACGCGGATGATTGCGCAGAATATAGTCGGCACTACGGCCAACAATCACACACGATTTTTCTTTTGCCAGACTCAGGATCACATTCGACTGGAGCACATAGAAATTACCGTTGCTCAATACGCTTTCATTACCAAAACTGCCTAACAATGCATAATCGAGTAAATTCGGCGCCTTTTCATCAGCACGCTCCAGGAAGTCTGCACTTACACCACTACGGCGTGACGCCTCATCAATCAGCTCTTTATCATAAAAAGCAATATTTAATAAGGAGGCCAGCCGGTGTCCGATCTGACGGCCGCCGCTTCCGAATTCACGGCCAATGGTAATCACAAAAGGTTTATCCATAATATATACAGGTTAATTATTTAATACATGAGCTTTTATGTTTTCTGATAAAAATGCCTTTTTCCACACTAAATTACGCTCATTTCGGGTATCAATCAAGCAATACTAAAACTTAGTTCAAAAACGGTCGTTTTTCGAATCTACAAACCACATAAAAAGGATTGCGCGCACCGTACGCAATCCTTCCGCACAGCGTACGCAATCCTTCCGCGTGCCGTACGGTGTGCAAGAGAATTCCGTACGGTGTGCGAGAGAACTCCGTACGGTGTGCGAGAGAACTCCGTACGGCACGTGGAAGGATTGCGTACGCTGTGTGAAAAAATATCTCCTGAAATTATTTTCGGGATGCCTTTTCATCTGATTTTAATCTTAATCCGTAGAGTATCATTTTTCTTTTTGTTTATCCCGCGTTTTTAGAAATACGTAACACTCGTCGGTATTCTAATACGTTACAGCCGGGAAACAGTCGCGCGGAAATCAAAATCAGCGATTATTAACGCTCTTTTTCCTTCTTCATTGAAGACCGGCGGATATCCAAAGACGAAGGAACGACCACCCGATAAGCTTTTTTATCACCATCAATTGCCTTAAATAGAAGTTTACAAGCCTGCTTCCCCATTTTATACGTCTGATGTGTTACAGCCGTCAATGAAGGTTCTACATAGTTTGAATGCAATTCATCTGTATAACCGACTAAAGCGATATCTTGGGGAATTTTCAGTCCTCGTTCCTTTATCGCCTGCATTGCTCCGAACGCAATACTGTCGTTCATCGCGATTATAGCATCCGGCGGATTCGGCAGATTCAGGAATCTGACCGTCCCTTCGTATCCCACATCATATCCGAGATATTTACAAAATACGAGTTCCGGTTCAATGGGAATACGCCTTTCACGCAAGGCATTCAGATATCCGCTTTTTCGTTGTTTCACAATCTCCAGGTGATTACTCCCTCCGATAAATGCCACACGCCGCGAGCCGGTATCCAAAAGATGTTCTGTCGCTTTCTGTGCAGACAAAATATTGTCAGATACAACCGTTGGGAAAATATCGTTCAGGCATACCCTGTCATAGAATACCAACGGTATATTTTGTTTATTCAGTGCCATAAAATGATTGTAATCCATGGTCTCCTGCG
>JAVWBH010000403.1:0-2090 GCA_036649595.1 Bacteroidales bacterium | reverse complement strand
TAGATTTTATTTTGTAGAATATTACCTGTACTTTTACCGTCCGTATTAACTTTATTTCCCCCCATATTTATATAATGAACAAATTTCTAAAATCACCTTATCGGTTCTACTATCTATTCGCCGCGATCCGTTTTTTAAAAACACCCTGGGAAATTTACCGGATTACCCATTGTGATGAATATCTGGCAGATTCAAAATGCAGACGTATTTATGATGATTATTGCAATTACAGATCTACACACCGTTATAATCGGTAAAACTTTTTTTAATCCGACACTTTCAACAATCACAACAGGTCGTTAATAAATTCGTTAACACCAATCTTAAATCGAAACGGCAATAGCCGTAAACTTGAGCAAATTATTCAAAAAGCCTCTCATCTAAGTTTTTGCCCGGTCTGCCCCCCTGACGCAGCAATAATTCTTTCATACAGGGAAGCATAGCAAAAATACCAACCCTATATTTCATTATTTTCAATCTGTTATTTTCTTACCGAAGTATTAAAATAAAACAGATCTGATAAACCTCTGTATACCTCCCCCCCCTTTACGTTTACCATTTTCCCAACACCTTTTCGATTTTTCAGGACACCTTTCTGCGGGGATTCCGGATAATACCATCGAGGGTTCGGGATAATTTTTGCCGGTTTCCCGGGTAATACCCCCTAACGCCCCTGAACCCCAGAGAATATTACCCGGAGCCCCAGAGAGTATTACCCTGAACCCCGGAGAGTATTACCCGGAGCCCCCGAAGAAAGGTGTCCTGAAAAAACAGAAATAGCTCCTGAAAAAAGGGATATATTGTACGGGGTTTGAGGATTACGTGCAGGCCGAAGTACATACATTTACCGGCAAGACCCGGTAAAATCACCTCTCTCCACGATCATTATAATAGAAAGCTTTTGACTTTATCAAATCCGGTCAGTTCCGGATAGATTTAATACATAAGTATTTTATTACAAAATGTTCTTAATATGAATATATTTCTACATTTTTGCAAAATCGTATTCATACTAACGAAAAACTATCAGAATGAAAAATACGCCTGTGGATCCGGTAATTACCGATCAAACTATTTACTCCTATCATCTCCCTGATTTTGGGAAAGCGACAATCCGCGAAGTAGTTGCAATTTCACATGAACTGGAGAAAAAGACCAATACCGAATTCATTCATATGGAAATGGGAGTACCCGGACTGGCTGCATCTGCGGTCGGTGTAAATGCTGAAATTGAAGCACTGCGCAACGGAGTAGCCTCCGCCTATCCGGTTATTGACGGATTAGCGGAATTAAAAACTCAGGCATCCCGTTTTATAAAAGCATTCATAGATATCGATATTGCAGCTCAAGGGTGTGTTCCTGTTGTCGGGTCGATGCAAGGCACGTATGCTTCTTTCCTGACATGCTGCCAGTGTAATAAAGAAAAAGACACCATTCTTTTCATTGATCCGGGATTTCCTGTTCAAAAACAACAACTGACAGTGATGGGGTATAAAATGGAGTCGTTTGATGTATATGAACATCGCGGAGATAAACTCCATGAAAAACTCGAAAGCTACCTCTGCAAAGGAAATATCGCAGCCCTGATTTATTCGAATCCGAACAATCCGTCGTGGATCTGTCTGAATGAAGAAGAACTGAAGATTATCGGAACGCTGGCCACTCAATATAATACAATCGTATTGGAAGACCTCGCATATTTCGGCATGGACTTTCGCAAAGAACTGGCGATTCCTTTTCAGGCGCCTTTTCAAGCCTCCGTTGCCCGCTATACCGATAAATATATATTGCTGATTTCGGCATCCAAAGCATTCAGTTATGCAGGCCAGCGGATTGGCGTGGCATGCATTTCGGACAAACTATACCATGAGTCTTACCCCGGATTAACAGAAAGGTATGGCGGAGGCACATTCGGAACCGTATTCATCCACAGAGTATTATATGCCATCTCCTCAGGCACAAGCCATTCGGCCCAGTATGCCCTTGCTGCCATGATGAAAAAAGCATGTGACGGGCAGTACCATTTTCTCGAAGATGTAAGTGAATATGGCCGCCGCGCAAAACAACTCAAGGATATCTTTAAGCGATAT
>JAVWBH010000402.1:0-2165 GCA_036649595.1 Bacteroidales bacterium | reverse complement strand
AGTCGTGGCGCTTTATTTATGCCGCGATCATCTCCGAAAGCGATGCGGTATACGCCGCCGATACTATTAAAAATCATATCTCCATCTTTCAGAAACTGGAAATAACCGTTCATTCCGTTTCCATATTGAGTATTGGACGAAAAGATAATCTGATTTTGTAAATTTCCTGTTATCCAGTCGAATCCTTTAATATTCCATCCGACAACAGCATTTGTTGAGTCAAAAGAATTGAGTAGTACTAATTTTGAGCCGGTACTAATCACTGGTTTCATGCCGGATGATGCAACTGTTGGCTCTGACCAAATACTTAGCCAGCGGTTATTCTTATAATCCCATTCAAACCGTTCAATACCTTTTGGGCAAGGTATGATGGAACCTAATAAAGCAAAGTCTTCGCAAGTCTTAGGGGTAGGATAGCCATTGATTGTATTGACAAAGAATGTACCATACCCATAAACCGGTAAACTGTGATATGATTGTAGAAAATTATTGTCATTTCCTGAGTATATACCGCAATTTACAGTAATCTTACCTGCAACCCTGTCTTTCTTGGTTATGCTGTCTGTTGGAATTTCATCTCTCCAAAAAGCTATCAGATTAGCTCTTTTCGCACCATCGGCTACTATGACCAGCTTATCCGGATCATTGCCAAATCCCATCAGTGTCGGTGATCCCAACATGCCTCCGCCTTTTTGCAGAAGTAAAGAATCACGATCATAAGTGATAGGGGAGTTCCATGCACCATCTTTTTCGCTTAGTGAAAGATGTGTGCCATTCCAGACTAATTTCATTACCATACTGTCTGATACGGCATAGATACCGTTTTTATCATCAATAGCAACGGGGCCGAAAAATTGTTGGACAGGAACTATCTGTAATTGATTTTTAAGTAACAGGCTGTCTCTGCTGATAATGCAGAAGTGCCCTTGCTTACTATTTAATATAAGATTGCCATCATACAGCATTTGCAAACCGACCGGGCTGTCTTCTTTGGTAATCAGACCGTCTATATTAAGTTGGCGGGATACCTCGATGCCTTTTGCCGGATTTGTGGAATCAGTAAGCTTTACAGCTAATAATTTACGATTGTATATTGTGAACAGCGTGTTGTCGCAATCAACTAACGACAAGAGGTTGTCAGGCAGAGGTTGCTGGTTTAATTGGCCGAACAAAGTTTTGGAGGCCATTTTTAAGCTGTCGCCGGTGGTATAGTTTTTACCGGCATATGTAGCAAGGGCTGCCTTTAGTTTTTGTTCGTCATCGATTGCTGATAAAGAGAACCTGGCCATAGGTAAAAAACGCCCCTCAGAAGCCGAAATATAATATATTTCATTTGCTCCCGAAATCCAGAAATAAGAATCGCTGGTTGAGTTGAGCGTCATACCCGACAACATCGCCGGAATTACGTCTTGTAAGATACCAGCATATACCTGGTAATTGCCGTTTTTTATTTTTTCCGGAAATGAATTGGTCAGAGCCGGGTTAAAGTGAGATACTGAATAATTACCTGCTGCGAGGTATTTGTTTACTGGCGGTGGCGTAGATATTTCGGTTTTAATCTCTTTTTCCAGTTTCGTCTCGGGCTGAGACGTTTTGTTCTTGCAGGAATCAAATATTCCTATACAGAGGCAACATGCAGAGAGCAATGGAATAAACTTTTTCATAAGAATATTATTTATAAATCATTGTTTTCGTAGATATATAAATAACACCTTTCTGAAAAGAATTGTTTTATTTTTTGATACGTCGTTCAAAGTCAGCGTATCGATGTTGTATTTCCCGTACGTGATCTGTGGTGGTGTTACCCGGAAAATATCCGTTTTTCACAATAGAATCATTAAAATACTCGGGATTACTTTTAAGACGCAGGCATACGGCCACGTTATTATCCCATTTTTGAGGATTGTAACCATATTTTTTTGCCAGCTCAATGGCATCATATATATGTCCTAATCCGGCATGGAAAGATGCCAGGACAAACTTAATCCGTTCATTTGGGTCTTCTATTTTCGCTAATCCTTTTTGCAGGGAGGATATATAACGGGCTCCGGCCGCAATATTAGCTTCCGGATCAGTAAACGTATCATCATTTAGACCGAAGCTTTTCCCGGTCGATGGCATAAGCTGCATTAGTCCGCGGGCTCCGGCCCATGAGGTGGCATCCG
>JAVWBH010000401.1:0-2193 GCA_036649595.1 Bacteroidales bacterium | reverse complement strand
CCTTAAACAGGAAGTTTTGAACAGAAAGACGGGAGGCCGCTTTGTCATTCAGGTCGATATGCCCTTCCATCTTTAAATCCAGCTGATCTACTCCGTAAGGCATTCCTTTATATTGGAAACTTCCTTTGTCGATGTTGGCTTTCAGGTCGGCAACCGGGAATTTACCATTGCCATAAACCCCTTTTATAGCACCTGTTACCAGAATGTCGCCATCCGTTGTAACGTCTATCGCTTCCTTAATTACCGATTTCGGGATTAGTTTCAGCACTTCGGCTAAAGACGGGATATTCAGGCCCGCTTGTATGTCGACCGTATATTCATTATTGGCACTGTCTTTTATAACAGACCCGGCGCATCCGGCTTTCATTCCGTTGAGGTCCAGAATCATTTTTTCAGTCTGGTAGGTGTGTGTTTCATTATTTATCTGCAGACGGGTGTCGATCCCGAATGCTAATTTGTCAATAAGGACTTTACCTTGTTGTTCAAAGCGGATATTAGAACTGTTACAGCTCAGATTTAATTCATTGTGTATTTTCCCGAATGATCCGGAAATTGACGCGTTTAAACCGCTCAGATCAAAATGCGTCCGGTTCGGGATATCTGTAAAAGACAGATTTACCTGCTCGAAAGCAATCCGGTCGAGTTTTATTTCTGAGATCACAGGCATTTCTCCGGCTACGGTATCGGCAGCCTGGTTTGTTGAATCGGCTTTTACAATGTCCCAGTTCGGATTTCCGCTTTCAGGAATCAATGCATGGATGGTTGCATCTTTAAATAAGATTGTGCCTAAATGGATTTTTTGACTGGTGAGATACGCCAAGGGGCGGATTCCGGCACTAATTTCACCAAATTGAATCAAGGTGTCATTTAGTTGAGAAATAGATCCGTTTCTCACATGGAGTTGGAATTCCGGGAAACTACTGAAAAATGTAAGTTCTACCGCTTGAGTGGCAAGATCCGATTTCAGAAATTTCTGAGCCTCTTTCCTTACGACAGGGGTCAGCTTGGCAGGGGTGAATACGATATTCAATGCAAAAGCAATGACTCCTGTGATAAGAAGGCAAATACTCAAAATCGTGTATAAAGTATATTTAAAAATTCTTTTTGATAAGGATGGTTTTTGTTTTTCTCTCATCGATTACATTTTAAAATTATGAAATGCCTGTTTCTAGCAAGCGCAAATTTACGCTCTTAGGCAACTATAGAGAAATATCAAGCAAGAAAGAATCCTAATAAATGAAAGATTATTTCTATTTTCTTTTATAATTGGGTTAAAATATACGATATGCAGAACTATTTAATGAAAATATTGTTCCAGCAGTATTATTAAAGTAAAGATATGAGTGTAAAAAGATTCGGGGTTTCGCTGGATAATGATGTACTTCGCTCTCTGGATGAACTGGTAGCGGATAATCAATTTTCAAATCGTTCGCAAGCCTTACGATTTTTAGTAGAAAAACACATTAGTGAGCAGAAGTGGCTCTGCAACCATATTGTTGCGGGAGCTATCGTATTGATGTTTGATCAGCACGATAAGGAAATCATGTCTCGGATTACCACTATTGAATCTACGTATCATGCTTATGTTTTATCTTCTACACAACATTATCTGGATGATAATTTCTGTCTGCACATCGCTACTGTAAAAGGGCCTGCTTATGCGTTAACCGGCCTGTCTGATAAATTAATTGCCATAAAAGGATTGCGGCATGGCAAACTTGTCATGAGCCGCGCTGATTGATTCTTTGTAAAATCCACATTGATCCGCTTCTATCGTGAATATTTCTGTAATTATACACGGATGGTTAATAGAGACAATTTTAATTGGCTCTGTCATTTGTATATAATCTGATTTTTAACACCGTGTACTTGTGTAGAGGAAGTGAGATTAAGCATATAATTTAGTAAGTCTGAATAGAAAGAATTTTACATCAATAACACCCCGAAGTTGAGCTCTGAAGGCTTTAATTTTTGCATCTGGAAGCAATCTGTTGTTCTGACGGCCTTTGGAAAGCATTAAATCAGATGAGAAGCATCCCGAAAATAATTTCCGGAGATGTTTTTTTTATGCACCGTACGGAATCCTTCCGCGTAGCGTACGGAGTTCTCTCGCACACCGTACGGAATTCTCTTGCACACCGTACGGTGTATAGAAGGATTGCGTACGGTGTATAGAAGGATTCCGTACGGTGT
>JAVWBH010000400.1:0-2221 GCA_036649595.1 Bacteroidales bacterium | reverse complement strand
CGGCAGCATCAATCACCTCGATATCAACCGATTCGATTTTCAAATCCGTTCCGATAGCAGCAATTTTCTCTCCGCAAATTAAAATATCCTGTACTCCCAGATATTCAGGAGCATATACCGTTGCATTTTTTATCAGTTTAAACATTCCGTCTGTATTAAATCATAAAGAAAAAGTGATATACAATCAAAAAAACAAGTGCTCCGCCCAGAGGTATCGCATTTCGTTTTGCCAGATCCATCGGAGAAACCCCCGCAACTTCCGCAATCGCAATAATTACACCGGCAATAGGAGAAACAGCACGCCCCATACTGGCAGCTAACTGCATCGGTAAGATCATATCGACAGCAGGTACACCCAGTTTAGATGCGATCGACGGTACCAACGGCCCAAAAGAAAAGAAAGAGGCGTTACCACTTCCCATCAACATGGCTGCAGCAAAAATGATAATGGTAATAAGAATCGCCACTCCGATACCAGAGAACCCCAAATGGCCAGATCCTTCTACCAATGCATCAATAAAGCCAAGACTGATCAGACCTTTCGAGAAAATTTCAGCAGCGACAATAAGCGTGACAACAGAAGAAAATACATTCCCCATTCCATTCCAGAAACTCTTTACAGAATTAAATACAGCCGAAACAGAACGGTTACGAATCAATTCAAAAATCATAGCGATAAATAGCGAAACGAACATTGCCGTTGTCGTATCTAATTCAATGGGCGGATCAAACAGCTGGATATATTTTGAAAATATGACCAGCATCGCCAACGGTAAGATCGGCAAGATGGCATAAATCAAAGGCACGTCCACTTTAAATTTCTTTGCATTAACCACTTCCGGAGTGAATTTACCAGACTCTTTATCTTTCTTATCAAAATAACGGTTCGAAAAATAGTATAATACCATCAACAAGATGGTCATGGGAATGGCCAATGGCAATTGATGCTCCACAAAATACAATACATTATTCTGCTCTACCAGTTCGGATGCGCGCGCCGTATTGGCAGATCCGGGCCCCATATCGAATACCGTACAGGCTGCAATCACGGAAAGAGCCGATAAACGACTGATTCCCAACCCGACAAGTACCGGGTAAATTGAAGCGACTAACAAAAGGCCCAGTCCGGCGGCACTCGGGGTACAGATAAAAAGCATCTGACCGATCGGAATCACCAAAGAAGCGGCCAGATAAGGATATTTACTAAAAAAAGAGAGCGGTTGCATCGAAACATAAACCAGGGCATCACTGGCCTTTATCTGTTTCATATATGCTACATAACCGCCGATCGTCATAATCATTAATCCGACCCGGAGCATATTGGTAGAGAAGGTATCTTTTATTATTTTAAAGAGATCGAAAACCAGACTCCCTGTCGAAACGGATAATTCGGGCATCCCTAATCCGATAAGCAGGCTTACAATCAACATGAGTAAGCCGGATGTAATTAAAACAGCCTGAGGATTATTTTTTTTCATCAACCAATAAGCGGTCAGGATGATAAACTGAATCGAAATAATAGCACCTATGTAAATCATAAAATTATTGTGCGCCGGCTACGACGCCTTTTTTTGTAGTTAAGGTTGTACTGTTAAACACTTGATAAGGAATCTCAAAATCACTCTCCTTATTCGATGATAAATTGATTGATGTCAGGGGTGGCGACTGCAACGTCATCAAACCTTCCAGATTTGTTCTTGTCAGATTATTTTTGCTTAGATCAAGCGAGATCAGATTTGCTCCTTTTATTTTAGCGATACGCAATGTATTCTTCTCTTTGGATCCTTGCGACGTACCGGTGCAACTTATCTTTTCCACTAATTGATTCGTGCTTAGGTCTAAAACGGTTATTGAGCAGGCATTGATTGTCAGATTCCGTAACTGCGACATTCCGCTGAAATCAATCGTCACCACCGGATATTCATTTGTTGCATAATCCGCACTTGTGAACTGATTCGAAGAAGCCGTCAAATCTGTCAATCCCGTAAAAAACTGTATTCCGTCAGGATTAGCGATTTTAGTCGTAGCATACGGCACCTCATTATACTTCAGTAGATTTATAGCATTGGCACTTTTGGCAATATTGAGATTTGTAGCTTTTGCAGCCAGCGTTTTTCTCAAATAAAAAGTAGTGTCATTATTATTAACGATAAAGAAAGCTGTTCCTTCGGCTACATCACCCTCCTGCGGCATTGTTGCATTTTTGGCTTCATCGGTATAG
>JAVWBH010000399.1:0-2235 GCA_036649595.1 Bacteroidales bacterium | reverse complement strand
CGTAAATACGGATATTCCTGTAGAATAATATAAATAACATATCATAATAAGCCTGAATAGGGAGAAATCTGTATTATTCAGGCTTATTTTATACCCTTTAATCCCCTTCTAACTATTATGGAAACAAATATCGTACTATCCAAATTCAACGAATTATTTGAAAAACAACCGGCATTATTCTTCTCTCCGGGACGTATCAACCTGATTGGCGAACATACGGATTATAACGGAGGTTGTGTCCTTCCGGGTGCTATCGACAAAGGTATGCTAGCAGCTATCCTGCCTAACGAGACGGATAAAGTCCGCGCATTCTCTATCGACCTGAACGACTATGCCGAATTCGGGCTAAATGAAGAAGATGCTCCTAAACAGAGCTGGGCACGTTATATTTTCGGAGTATGCCGTGAAATGATCAAACGGGGAGCCAGCGTAAAAGGATTCGACACTGTATTTTCAGGTGATGTTCCGTTAGGAGCAGGCCTTTCTTCGTCTGCTGCTCTTGAAAGCACTTATGCGTATGCATTAAACGAGTTGTATCAACTGGGCTTCGATAAAAAAGAACTGGTTTTAGTCGGACAAAAAACAGAACACAACTATTGCGGTGTAAATTGCGGTATTATGGACCAGTTCGCTTCTTTATTCGGTAAAGAAGGACATCTGATCCGATTAGACTGCAGTACAATGGAATATGAGTATGTACCGTTTGATCCGAAAGGATATAAAATGGTGCTGATCGACTCTGTGACTAAACACGAATTGGTAGATTCACCTTACAACAAACGTCGCAAATCGTGCGAAAACGCGGCTGCTGCCATTGCACAGAATCATCCGGAGGTAAAATTGCTGGGTGATGCAAATCTGGAAATGCTTGCCGAAGTAAAAGACCAGATCAGCGAAGAAGACTTCATGCGTGCAACCTATGCTATCGAAGAGAACGAACGCCTTGTAAATACATGTAATGCATTGAAAGAAGGGGATTATGCAACTGTAGGAAAAAATATCTACGCAACACATCAGGGAATGAGCAAATTGTATGAAGTAAGTACGATTGAGCTCGACTACCTGAACGAAATAGCAAAAGAATGTGGCGTAACCGGATCCCGCATCATGGGTGGCGGTTTCGGAGGCTGTACGATTAACATGGTACCAGAAGATAAGTACGACATGTTTATTGAAACTGCAATCGCGAAATTTACAGATAAATTTGGCGTTACGCCAAAAGTATATCCGGTAAAAATCAGCGACGGCGCACGCCGCCTTGCCTAAAAAAGCTGTTTTATTCAACCCGTGTATCAACCATGACTGCAACAACTATATATACTCATCCCGACAAGTTTCTGGTCTCGGTAGACTGTATTGTCCTGGGGTTTCATCATACCGAACTTAAGATTCTTACCTTCAAACGTAACCTTCCCCCATTTGAAGGGAAACTCTCGTTACTGGGCGGATTCATTAATCACGGTGAAAGTGTGAATGATGCCGTACAACGGGTATTGTTAAAGTTGACAGGCATGGAAAACCTGTATCTCGAACAGGTAGGTACATATGGTAATGTAGACCGCGACCCGGGCGGCCGTGTAATCAGTGTCGTATATTATGCGCTGATCAATATAGAAGACTATGATCATACCCTGTTAGACAGGTATGATGCACAGTGGATCCCGGTATCCGATTGCGATCAGCTGATTATGGATCACAAACAAATGGTACACGACGCCATTATCATTTTACGCAGAAAAGCGTCGGCATTTGCAGTAGGATTCAATCTGCTCCCCGAAAAGTTTACACTTACCCAATTACAATCTTTATACGAAGCATTGTATTGCGAGCCGTTGGATAAAAGAAATTTCCGTAAAAAAGTTTTATCCCTGGATATTCTGAACAGGCTGGATGAAAAAGACAAGATCCATTCACGCAAAGGAGCCTATTTCTACACCTTAACGCCTGATTATCTGGATAAACTAAAACAAGACACTTACTCTTTCGCAAAAGAGTAGCATACAATAACCGAAAGGATATCACCTATAAACGAAGGTGATATCCTTTCTTTTTGTTTTCATTTATTTCATTTGTTTTGTTTTTTTCTATATTTTACCCATTTGATCCATCTTCAGGAGTGTTATTCATGAAGAAATTATATCTTTGCAGAAATTTCGTATCAAAATGGACAAGTTATCATCATTAAACAAGGCTGCCGACAATATTCGTATTCTGGCAGCAGCTATGGTAGAAAAA
>JAVWBH010000398.1:0-2261 GCA_036649595.1 Bacteroidales bacterium | reverse complement strand
TCTGAGTTATCTTTGTTATATAAAGATATAGAATAAGTAAAAATATACTTATATACATACTGTTGATTATTGTGAATTTTTACTCCTAAACAGGATATAAAATTTAAATTTACTATTTTAGAATTTGTCTGAATGAAGAAAAAAGTACTTATAGTAGACGATAAAGAAGCCATTGCTAAAATTGTTACCCTATACTTACGCCAGGAATATGAAACTTTCTGGTTCGAGAATCCCGGAAAGGCGATAGAATGGATAAATTGCGGCAATATTCCGGATCTTATTATTTCAGATATTAAGATGCCGGTTTTAAGAGGGGATGAGTTTTTACGCAAAATGAAGTCGCATGAGCTTTATAAATGCATTCCTTTCGTAATGCTTTCCAGTGAAGATAGTACTACTGAGCGGGTAAGATTATTATCAGAAGGTGCAGAAGACTATATTGTAAAGCCTTTTAACCCAATGGAGCTTAAAGTCAGAATCAGAAGAATTTTAGAGTGAATCCCAAATTAGTATTTATCGGAAAAAATCCGCATACCGTATCGCGGTTTAAAGAAATGTTAGGCGAGTCTGTTATTATAAAAGATTCGTCTGAGCAGTTACATAACAAATTCAATAAGAAACGGACTATTTGTTTTTATGAATCCCAAGGTATTGAATATGATTTGCCCCAGTTAAAGCGATTATATTCATTATCTCCCCGCCCACATATTATTTTAGTTACAAACAATGTCCCGAAAAATGAGGGGATGACCTATTTACGAAGTGGAGTCAGAGATACGTTATCGCCCGAAATAAAATCGGAAGAGATGCATATCTTCCTGAAAAAAATAAAGGATCATCATGAAAAATATCCTCATAATCCGAAGTCTTCTCCACAGGGAGCCCTAAACAATAGCTTGGATTTTTTTAAGCTTCCTTTGTGGAAGCGGTGTTTTGATATCATATTTTCTCTTTGTGCTATATTTTTCTTGTTTCCGGTTTTTGTATTAACGGCTCTCGCTATCCGTTTGGAGAGTAAAGGCCCTGTTATCTATGCTTCCAAACGGGTAGGTAGTAATTACAGAATCTTCGGCTTTCTGAAATTCAGATCGATGTATGCTGATGCCGAACGGCGATTAAAAGAGTTTTCTTCTCTAAACCAATATCGTGCAGAAGAGAAACAGGATCAAATATATGCTGAAAATTATCAGGAAGAAACACCGGATGAAATAATGGAACGATTACTCCTTGATTCTGAGAATAATATGGATTCGATGAATGAAAATCTCTTATTCGGGGATGATTGTATTTTATCGGAAGAAACCTATATTCATAATAAAAGGAAAGAGCGAGACAATAGTTTTGTTAAATTTGAAAATGATCCACGTATCACCCGAGTCGGAAAAATTATTCGTAAATACAGTATCGATGAATTGCCACAGCTGATCAATATCCTCAAAGGAGATATGTCGGTTGTTGGTAATCGCCCGTTGCCTTTATATGAGGCAGAGCTTCTGACAAAAGATGAATATATTGACCGGTTTATGGGGCCATCCGGTCTCACCGGATTATGGCAGGTTGAGAAACGCGGTGGTAGTGGAAGTATGTCGGCCGAAGAGCGAAAAATGCTGGATATCCGGTATGCCAGAGAATTTTCTTTCTGGTTTGATATTAAGCTCATTCTCCGTACATTCACTGCTTTTATTCAGAAGGAAAACGTATAAGTCAGATGACAGAACAACATAACTCACTTGCCGGATTTTATTTTCTCCTTTCCACCCTCATGTATCCAGTCAGTCTGGGGGTTGCCATTATCGGAATTAGCACTGCTTTTTCCGGTTTTTTTCGGCCCGATGAAAATATGTTCTTTTATATTGTATCATTATTTTCGCCGGTGTTATTTATCTTAAACCTCTTTTTTTGCGTTTATTGGATCATTCGAAAAAAGAGATTCTCATCCCCTTTATTTCTGAGTTTATGCGCGGTATGCATCGGATTCGTGCCGTTGGTCAGTTTGGGTAAAATAACAACCTGCCAAACGAAGGAAAGCATTAAGATCATGTCATATAATATTGGCGGATTTAGTATTGCTCCGATTGAAAAAGAACACGACCTCCGGATGTTGGGCGAACACATACGCGAGCATAATCCCGCTGTGATTGCTTTTCAGGAGTTTGTAATCCCATCTGATACGTTATCACTGAGCTTGTCGAAAATTCTGACCGAATATCCTTATCGGAAAAGCGCGTTGGCAACGATGGTAAATCAAGATAAAGTGGGAA
>JAVWBH010000397.1:0-2262 GCA_036649595.1 Bacteroidales bacterium | reverse complement strand
AAAATAGATGTCGTTCGGCAATTTAACCCGTAATCCTTTGCGAATTGCATTCAGCACATACAGAATACCCAGATATATAATCTGTGAAATAATAAACTGATTGCGTGCTTTAATCTGTTGCGGACAAAGCAGTAACGTGAAAAGCAGATTCTCTCCCTCAGCAGACTCCCAGCTATTTCCCTGTTGGCCCCGGCCGGCAGTTTGAAAATCAGCCCATACAATCGTTCCTTCTTCAGGTGAACGTGTTACTTCTACCAGGTTGCGTAAATAATTGTTGGTTGAATGGGTTTGTTCTAAATGGATAATTTCAGGCATGATGTTACTTTTTTTAGTCCGTATAATTTAGAATAATGAAGCTACGAAAGAACGGGCGGATAAAAGGCATCCGGAATGTGCTCTATCTGAGTTCCCGAATCCAGCATTAAAACGCTGACAATATCGAAGCGTACCGGGAGATCTATGCAAAACATCTTGATATAATGGTCGGCTGCATATACTATTCGTCGTATTTTTCGCTGATCCACGGCCATTTCGGGCATTTCGTAGTTTATTGAACTACGGGTTTTAACCTCTACGATCACCAGCTCTTCTGCATTTTTGGCGATAATGTCGAGTTCATAATGATTCGATCGCCAATTGGTGTGCAATATCTCATACCCTTTCGAACGAAGCATTTCTGCCGCGAGCTGTTCTCCTTGTTGTCCTGTTTGGTTGTGTCGGGCCATAATATGCGTATGGAGGTGTATTACAAAAATAGCACTTTTCTTTTTTATTTTAAATTACTCCCGTAATTTTGCGGGATAATGAAGAAAAAAGCTAAATCAACCCCTATATCCGACACTGTTTTGCAACGAGACTTCCGAATTTCCTTTACAATGAATGAAAAGGAGTATAATGCGGTAAGCCGTTATCTGGATAAATATAAAATATCAAACCGTAACCGGTGGTTTCGCGAAACCATTTTGTTACATGTCCTTCAGAAACTGGAGGAAAACCATCCCACTTTATTTAACGAAAACGAAATGCGCCGCTAAGATATGCTGGATGATCACTATTTTATGAAGCAGGCGTTGCAGGAAGCACGCAAAGCTTATGAGTTGGGTGAAGTACCGGTAGGCGCCGTTATTGTTTGCCAAAACCGAATCATAGCCCGCTCACATAACCTGACCGAAACTCTCAAAGATGTTACCGCCCATGCCGAAATGCAAGCCGTAACGGCCGCCACGAATTTATTAGGCGGCAAATACCTCAATGATTGTACGCTTTACGTAACCCTCGAACCGTGTATCATGTGTGCCGGTGCCTTAGGCTGGTCTCAATTGTCGCGTCTTGTTTTCGGAGCTTCCGACGACCGGCGCGGATATTCCGTGTTTGCCCCGAAAGCTCTTCATCCCAAGACACTTGTCACCCGCGGTATTATGGAGGAGGAGTGTTTACAGATTATCAAAGACTTCTTTAAGTCGCGCCGCTGATAAGCCTGTCAATATTTCAACCACTTGATCATCTCTTTATAGGTGATCTTCTTGCCATACATCAGGATTCCCGTACGATATATTTTTGCTGCAAAATAAGTAGTTAGTAAAAATGTTCCGAAAAGTAATCCGATCGAAAGGAGCATTTGCCACGCCGGTACATCATAGGGTAATCTGACCATCATAACGATCGGAGAGGTAAACGGGATGATCGAACACCAAAAAGCCAACGGACCGTCCGGATTTTCAATGCTGTAAATTGCCGCGTAAAAGGCAAACAGGATAATCATCGTTACCGGTATCATAAACTGTTGCGTATCGGCTTCCTGATCTACCATCGATGCGATTGCGGCAAAAATAGCGGCAAACAACAAGTATCCTCCGATAAAGTAGATAATAAAGAATCCCAGGATTTGGGCGAAATTCACACCCGTCAGTATTTCTTGCATCATGCCCGCTATTTTAGTCTGGTCGATTTGAGAAACCGACGGGTCTAACTCCGCGATTGCACTCATATCGGTAGACATAACCGATCCGATTCCGAAGGCGAGCGCTACGCCGCAGATCAGCGCTACCCAGATCATGAATTGCGTCAGCCCCACCAGGCCGACTCCGATTATTTTACCCATCATCAGCTCTATCGGTTTGACAGAGGATACGATCACTTCTACAATACGGTTTGTTTTTTCCTGCATCACTCCCTGCATCACCATCCCGCCATAGGCAAAAATAAAGATATAGATCAGAAATGTGGCTCCCAGGCCGATTACGGCTGCCATATCTGCCTAAT
>JAVWBH010000396.1:456-2280 GCA_036649595.1 Bacteroidales bacterium | reverse complement strand
GGCTCGCGACCGACCAGGATGTTGATTTGTCGGGCGAGATAACCTGGGCCGAAGAATGGCGCACGCCGCGTTCATCGACTCCCGGTATTTATATTTTACTGGTTGAATATTTGAATCCGTCGGGAATGGCAGGAAAAAAGAAACTTGTTATTCCTGTTGTCCCTTAAAAACAGATAACCATCGGAGATATTCGTTTTTTGCATTCTGCCGCACATACACAGAATTTCAGTTTAATCATTTGGGGAATGTCAATATTTCACTACTTTTAGTAAATTAAATAATAGTTCACCCGTCTGTTGCATATGGAATTCATCCGCTCATTTATCGACATTCCGTTTACAAATCCAACGTTGATATTCTTTATTGTATTGAGCATTATACTACTCTCGCCGATCTTATTGAACCGGATTCGTGTTCCTCACATTATCGGCCTGATTTTAGCCGGAGTAATCATCGGACCGAACGGGACAGGAATACTGGAACGGGATACGAGTTTTGAGATATTCGGGAAAGTAGGATTGCTTTATCTCATGTTCCTCGCCGGATTAGAAATGGATATGAATGATTTCCGAAAAAACAGAGTAAAAGGTTTGATTTTCGGATTATATACTTTCTTCGCACCAATGGTATTGGGTACTTTGGTAAGTTACTATTTCCTGCATATGAGTCTGGTATCCTCTGTTTTACTGGCTAGTATGTATGCTTCGCACACGCTGGTGGCATATCCGATTATCAGCAGATACGGGGTCTCAAAAAATAAGGCCGTCACGATCACAATTGCAGGTACAATACTTACCGTATTATTGGCGTTGCTCATTCTGGCAGTAATATCCGGTATGTACAAGGGCTCTCTCGACAGTATATTCTGGCTTCGCTTCGGAGGGTCTATCTTAATTTACGGAATGCTTATTTTCATGACATTCCCCCGTATTTCAAAATGGTTCCTAAGAAAATATGACGATAATGTCAGACAATACATATTTGTGTTGGCAATTGTATTCGCGGCTTCTTTTGCTGCAGAACTTTCAGGATTAGAAGGGATCATCGGAGCCTTTCTGGCGGGAATCGTCTTAAACCGATATATCCCCGCCGTATCCCCTTTAATGAACAGGATCGAATTTGTAGGAAACGCCTTGTTTATCCCCTATTTTCTGATCGGGGTGGGAATGCTGGTTGATCTGAAGGTATTGTTTAACGGCACCGAAGCTTTGGTGATCGCAGTTACGATGTCGGTGATTGCCACCTTATCGAAATGGCTGGCTGCCTGGGCCACTCAAAAAACATTCCGAATGAGTAAACTGGACCGAAAAATAATATTCGGACTCAGCAACGGACAAGCCGCCGCTACGCTAGCGGCAGTCTTAATCGGATATAACATCATCATCGGGGTTGCTCCCGACGGAGAACCGATCCGATTGCTGAATGAAAATATATTGAATGGTACCATTATTATGATTTTGGTAACCTGTACGATCAGCTCAATCGTAACAGAAAAGGCAGCCCGTGTGTTAGCAACCCTTCCGGTACCTGATACCCGCAATCTGATAGGAAAAGAGCTCGAAGAGCGGGTTTTGATACCGGTAGCCAATCCGGCAACTATCGAAAACCTGGTAAATCTGGCGCTTATGCTCAAAGATCAAAAGAAGAAATCGCCTTTATATGCGGTATCTGTGATCATCGATAAAGCGGGTACTGATAATCCGGATGTTTCGCAAACACTCTTGCCTAAGGTAGCGAAACTTGCAGCTTCGGCAGATACGAAGGTTAATATGGTTTCAAGATATGACGTAAATATAGCCAGCGGTATTATCCATACGATCAAGG
>JAVWBH010000396.1:0-446 GCA_036649595.1 Bacteroidales bacterium | reverse complement strand
GAGAACCAAATTACAGATGTCGTAGTGGGATTTCATCATAAGGCGAATATCGCAGATACTTTTTTCGGGCATACGACACAGAACATTCTTCGCCGCACAAATAAGATGCTGCTCATTGTAAAAGGACTTACTCCGATCAATACGATCAATAAAATGGTCATAGCCGTACCGGCAAAGGCTGAATATGAAACCGGTTTTGATCGCTGGGTTGACCGGATTGCAAACATAGCCACCCAGATGGGTTGCCGGACTATTTTCTATAGCGATGAAGCAACCGAGGCGTGTCTGAAATCGTTGATCCGAATAAAAAAATACCGTTTTCGTACTGAGTTCGAACCATTAAGCGACTGGAATGACTTTATCGCTCTAAAAGATGTAGTACACCAACATGATCTTTTTGTTGTAATTAGCGCGCGCCACACATCTGTTTCATACCATCATTCGTT
>JAVWBH010000395.1:0-2284 GCA_036649595.1 Bacteroidales bacterium | reverse complement strand
CACACCAGAATGAGGACCTGTGGAATCCATTGTTGTGGCATCGCATCGAAAAAACCGCCCCAATACAGAAATATTAGGGTGATAGAAGCGCTTACCAGGGTTGACAATAAGCTGTATTTAGCCGTTTTCTTTTGAATCCAGAAATAGGTAGATAAAGGTAATGCGATTGTGTGTAGGAATAAAAAAATGATCTGTGGTAACATAATTGTTTCGTGTTTATTGTTTTGTGTTTTTGTTATTTAATAGCTCCTGGTTATCCCATTTGTTGCCGATCACCTCGCATTCATCAGTTATCAAATGATGTATATCGCAAAGTTTTAATTTTGTCATGTATGAATTCGGCTTATCGCATATCAATTGGGACATGAAACACCCGTTTTCAAAAAATACCGGATAACGACCTCCTGCGCTGTTCTCGAATATATCGCCTTCGAATAGTTTCTTTCCGTTCTTGTCGAGAAGTCCGGTGAATTGACAGATCGTATCTGTTTTGACAGGTATATATCCGAAATCATCAGAATCGACATTATCAACTGTAACAATTCCGTATTGTTCTCCATCTGTAATAATTCCACCATATACCCAACCATCGCCATCCGGATAATCGTAACCCGGTTTGCACTTGGCTCGGAAAAGTATTTCTCTCATTGGGCATCTCCTTTCAGATAACCGTTTTCAGCGCACCACACGAGCGTTTCGTACGCGGCTTCTATATTTGGCTTGGCATGGCAATTATTATTTATAACATCAGTGGCAAATGCATACATATAACGCCAGAATCCCATGCTATTTTTAACGGCTTTCAGATAATATGTACCATTATAGTCGTCGCATATCTCGGATGGTAATATTTCAAGAATATCCTGCAAAGTGAAACGACCAAACTTTTTTATTGCTGATTTTGTGTATCCTTTACTTGCACCTAACATTTCAAAATCGGGATAATCGCTAAATACACTAACTCTAATCACACTTGCTTTACTTGTGTCAATACCTAAATCTTTCAGACGTTGCATTTGCTCGATGCTTAACACTTGGTTTTTCATATCTTTTAATTTAAATCAACGTTCTGAATATTCATTTTACTTACAGCTTTAAGCACGCTTAAGATATCTTTCTGAAACAAAACGGCATCTTTTGGCAATGATTTAGGAAGCGATTGAACAACTAACTCCTGATATCTAATAATATCATTGATATTATTGAATAATTCCAATTCGATATTTTCTTTTTTCATTCTATCATCTATTTAAAAATTTACTACACGTTTCGCACCCGGTATTAATCCACAACTCGCAGCAGTGCTTCCTGCTGTCGTAATACTTGCAATCGTTACAGCGAAAGGCGGATACAGGTTTATCGGAAATTACCCGATCGGATTTGTCTGCCGGCTGGTGCAATAACATGATTGGCAACGACTTTAGCGCTTTCCTTCTCATTCCGCAGCGTCTTCCTTTCCCCCTTTCAAAGGATCGCCTTTTATCTTCTCATAATCAAGCTCAGGTACATTTAGAGCGTCTCTCAATTTGAGTGAATCGATAGATTCCTGATCCTTTCCGGTCAGTCTTTTCACCACCCATTCGGCGAATTCATCCTGGATGCGTGCGGCCGTCTCGGACGGAAGGTTAAGAGCGCCGCATCCGGTCAGGTGGCCCCATCCGCGAATAAGGAACACTTCCTTTTCGTTGAAATAGATGATGCCGTTTTTATGCGTCACCTCCGATTTGGTAACCACCTCTTTCGACGTGCCGTTCAGAATGGCCAACAGGCGGTCTACGGTTTCGTCGCTCAGGCGCGATTTGAGGTTGAACGCCATCACGTGGTTGGCGGAGAAGATCGTACCGTAGCTATTGTGAAACGGCGGTTGGTACGCTTCGCGAAAGGTGATCTGCTGTTTTTTTTGATTTTTGCTCATGGTTTATTTCCTTTCTTTATTTTCATGGTTTGCAAGCGGGCTGTTTCAATAACGCTTCATATTCGATATCCGATATTCTTTCGCAATCGGCCGGGATCACAGAGGAAAGATCTTCTCCGCTTGATATCAAGTGATATCCGTTGATATCAAATTCGAAGCCAAGGAGGTGCATGAAATTATTATGCCCTACAATGGCATCTAATTCGCTTCGATGGATAGCCATTCTTTTCAGATCGTCGAACTCCTTTCTTAATTCTTTGTTTTTGGGCTTTGCCCGAAGTGCATAAGATCCCATTTTATACGGGAATACCTTCCAGTCGTTTGCATCAGGCTGTACATTATCCTGAAACATTACTGCTGAAATTTCGC
>JAVWBH010000394.1:0-2307 GCA_036649595.1 Bacteroidales bacterium | reverse complement strand
TATGCCCGGCAAAGCGACGCTGTCTCTTTCTTCTGAAAACAAAGTGATAAAAACCGCAGAGTTTCAAGTTGCCCAATTAGGGGATATCATGCAGTTTCCGACGGATATGTTTGATGATAAAAAAGCCCCTGCCAAGGCCTTATTCGTGCCTGAGACAGGAGCTGTTTTAGAAATTATACAATAAACGGACTATTTCCAACAGTCCATTTTATCTTCTATTTCCGGAATTGAAGACGCCTTAAAAACAGGGCTCTTGATTCCGGATTTTTTTTGAGCCGCATAATCGTGTAAAGCTTTGATGGCGTATTTACCCAATAACAAGATTGCGATCAGGTTTATAATCCCCATGATAGCCATCGAAATATCGGCCAGATTCCAAACCATTTGAAGGCTTAATAAGGATCCAGCCAAAACCATTGCTCCCACCCACAAACGGTAACCGGTCATCACCCATTTCTTTTTGGTAAAAAACAGGATATTTGCTTCTCCGTAATAATAGTTACCCAAAATGGAGGTAAAGGCAAAAAATAAAATGGCTATTGACACAAATGTACCTCCGATCGGACCGATCTCACTAGAAAGGGCTGCCTGCGTCAGCTTAATGCCGTTCAACCCTGTAACGGTGTCCGGATGTGCAAACAGAATAATAAACGCCGTACAGCTACAAATAATCAGCGTATCTGTAAACACGCCTAACGCCTGAATGAATCCCTGTTTCACCGGGTGCGAAACCTGTGCGGTAGCGGCTGCATTCGGAGCAGACCCCAACCCGGCCTCATTTGAAAATAATCCGCGTCGGATACCTTGCATTAACGCTACTCCGACACCTCCTCCGACAGCCTGATGCCAGCCAAACGCATTCCCGACAATCAGTTCAATCACTTCCGGCAAACGGGTGATATTCATCAATACGATGCCCAGAGCCAGGATAATATAGGCAACTGCCATGACCGGAACGATAATTCCTGATACAACGGCAATCCGGTGAACCCCTCCAAAAATAATCAGCAAGGTCATAACTGTCAGTACGCCCCCTACGATTAAAGGCTCGAAACCAAAAGACTCATGAAAAGCCAATGCGATCGTATTGGATTGCACTGAATTAAACACCAGCCCGAACGTAATGGTTATACAGATGGCAAAAAGCACCGCCATCCATTGCTGCCCCAATCCCTTTTTAATATAATAGGCGGGACCTCCTACAAAAGAATCTTTGCCGCGCACCTTAAACATCTGAGCCAGCGTCGACTCGATAAAAGCGGATACGGCACCTAAAAGGGCGATGATCCACATCCAGAAAACCGCTCCGGGCCCTCCGATCGCTATCGCGGTTGCCACACCGGCTAAATTACCGGTTCCGACACGCGACGCCAGCGAAATACAAAAAGCCTGAAAAGAGGAAACCTCCTTTTTTTCAATTCCTTTGGCCGCTCCTTCTCCTAAAAGACGAAACATCTCTCCTACCTTGCGGAACTGAACAAACCGGGTACGAATGGAAAACCAGACAGCCGTGCCTAACAACAAGGCTATCATGATATAAGTCCATATAAAATCGTTGATATTCGCCACAAGGGTTTCAAGAAATGTCATCATATACGCTTTATTACTTCTTATTTATATAAAACAAATTGGAGTCAATCTGTTCAGTTAAAATGACAAAGGCGAAATGATATTAGTTTCATTTCGCCTCTATACATATATTTTTATCTGAATTACTTAGCCTGGTAACGTTTGTTAAGTTCTACAAGCACTTCGTTTGTAATATCATATTTCGGATTAGCAATCAGGATATTATCACCCATTGTATTGCTGAAAATAAATTCATATTTCTTGATCGCATTATACTCTTTCAGGAATTTATGGATCGAATCATTCAACTGGGCATTCATTTTTTGTTGCTCAATCATCAATTCGTTAGACATACGCTGGCTTAGCTCCTGCAATTCAGCTTCTTGTTTCTGCAAACGGTTAGCTTCCTGCTGTGCACGCTGTTCTGAAAGAAATGCATTATTTTTTATCTTATTCTGGAAATCTGCAACTTCACGTTCAAGTGCTTTTCCCTTCTGATTGATGCTTACACGAGAATTTTCCTGTTTTCTCAGAAGAGCTTCATTCAAATCCTTTGCATAATTATAGTTTACTAACAGAGAATCAATATTAATGTAAGCAAGTTGAAGAGATGATGATGTGTTTTCTGACTCCGTTGACGCAACAGGTTTATTTTCTCCTTGTTTCGGTGTACATTGAGCGGTAGTAAATAGAATTAAAAAAGCAGCGCAAGCACTTTTAATAATGTAATTGATTTTA
>JAVWBH010000393.1:0-2329 GCA_036649595.1 Bacteroidales bacterium | reverse complement strand
GGTAATACCGCTTACGATACGTGTGTTTATACCCGCGAAGAGATCGAGCGCATTGTTGATCTGGCTTATCAATATGCCCTGAAACGACGCCGAAAACTGACGATTGTTGACAAGGCCAATGTTTTGGCTACTTCGCGCTTATGGAGGGAAGTGGCAAAAGAGATCGAGCCACGGTATCCGGAAGTGCAAACCGAATATATGTTTGTGGATAATGCGGCGATGCGAATGATTCAGTGGCCGAAAGATTTTGATGTGATTGTAACCGAAAATATGTTCGGAGATATTCTGACGGATGAAGGGTCGGTGATTACCGGTTCGATGGGAATGCTTCCTTCGGCATCCATCGGATTGCATACGTCTGTTTTTGAGCCGATTCACGGTTCATGGCCACAAGCAGCCGGCCAGAATATGGCAAATCCGTTAGCTACGATTTTATCTGCGGCAATGATGTTTGATTATGCTTTCGGTTTGAAACAGGAAGCTGCCCTGATACGGGAGGCTGTTAACGCCTCAATCGATGCGATGGTGCGTACCGAAGATATCCAGGAAACAGGAAATCCTCCATATTCTACTACCGAAGTGGGAGCATGGATTACAGAATATATTAAGCGGCATTAATTGCCGCTTTTTTATTTTTGATCAGAATCGTATTTTCGATTCGGGTTTTTCGGAAACCATCCTTTCGCAACCCGTTGCCGCTGTTCGAATAATTCTCCGATTGTCCATAATGAAGAAAATGCAAATACGCCGCAAAGGGCAGCCCAGAAAATACTTGTAATCACAACGGATGCGATGATACCTGCAATTCCCAATACGAGGAACACCCACCAGCATTTTACGCCAAAATAATATTCTGCTTTTATTACAACCGGATGAAATAATCCGATAATCAGAAATGTAGCCAAACCGATCGCGATACCTGAAAGATGATAGGTCTCCAAAAATTCCATCATAATGTTATGTGTATTTGTCTGATATCGGGCCTGTATTGAGAGCCCCTGTCTGTTATTGAGGTAAATGTAATAAATTTTGGTGTAAAACGGATTATCAAAAAATAAGAAGAGCAGCCTGTCGCAGGCCGCTCTTGTTATTTTGAAATCAGCGATAACGCTGAGTTAAATGTAAAAAATACCTTGTGTCTTTCAAATTACTAAAACGGTATTAAATCTTTGGTTTTTCAGGTTGTGTTATTTAAGGTATTGTGTTATGGTTGTTTATTTAAGGTGTTGTGTTTTGGTTGTTTATTTAAGGTGTTACAAAAATATAATTACAAATGAGTGAGTACAACTATTTTTTACTGCTGTACAACACGACAATAGATTGCACAACCTAAAAAAGTGTATTTTTTTTGTCTAAATGGCCATAATTAAGGGTCGGAAGAGTAAAAAGATGATCAATAATTAAAAAATCCATGCCGCACATTATGAATATTAATAACTTTGCAGCCTGTTTAATAAATATTGATTATGTCAACTTATACAGAAGATACAAGAAAAGTAACAACGCGCCGATTGATAGAAATGAAGTCGCGTGGTGAAAAAATATCGATGCTGACTGCATACGATTATTCGATGGCAAAAATTATTGACGGGGCCGGCATGGATGTGATTTTGGTTGGTGATTCGGCATCGAATGTGATGGCAGGTAATGTTACCACTTTGCCAATTACATTAGATCATATGATTTATCACGGACAGTCGGTAGTGAAAGCTGTAAAACGATCATTAGTTGTCGTAGATATGCCATTTGGTACCTATCAGGGAAATTCAAAAGAAGCCCTGGCTTCTGCTATCCGGATTATGAAGGAGACGGGTGCCGATTGCGTCAAGATGGAAGGCGGTTCTGAAATTCGTGAGTCGATCGAGCGTATTCTGACAGCGGGTATTCCGGTGATGGGCCATTTGGGCTTAACTCCTCAGTCTATTAATAAATTCGGAACTTATACGGTACGGGCAAAAGATGAAGCCGAGGCGGCAAAATTGAAAGAAGATGCTAAAATGCTGGAAGAGATCGGTTGTTTTTCGGTAGTTCTGGAAAAAATACCGGCTCATTTGGCAGCCGAAGTTTCACAGTCATTGACAATCCCTACAATCGGTATCGGTGCAGGGGGTGCTTGTGACGGTCAGGTATTGGTAATGCATGATATGTTGGGCTTGAATCAGGGATTCTCTCCTCGTTTCTTACGCCGTTATGCGGATATGCATACAATTATGACGGATGCCGTGAAGAATTATATCGCCGATGTAAAAAGCAGCGACTTCCCGAATGAAAATGAGCAATATTAAGCGTGCTTAATAATTTTATACTGAACGCCCTCTCCGATAGTGTA
>JAVWBH010000392.1:0-2357 GCA_036649595.1 Bacteroidales bacterium | reverse complement strand
GCACTTTTTGCTTTCCGCCATAGCCGGGAAAATGCAAATCATGCCGAACCTGAAATTATGAATACGATCCGTCGCCATTCATCTTTAGGTACAGAACCTTTTGCCGAAAAAACAGGAGATAACCATTGGATTCTGACAATAGCCCTTCCGGCAAAAACTTTTTTCAATCATCAGTTCACAAAGCTTGACGGAAAAGAGGCCAGATTAAACATTTATAAATGCGGCGACAGTCTGACTCAGCCTCATTTTGTTTCATTATATCCGATTACACATCCAACGCCAAACTTTCATTTGCCGGCCTATTTCCAACCGGTAAAATTTGAATAATATCAAAAGAGCGATCTCTTTTTTAATATTTGCCCTGAGGTGTCATTTGGCTGTTACCAAAATGATACCTCAGGGCATTTCTGTTATTGTTATTTTGTTATCCGAAACCAATCTACGTCAATCCAACCACCATCATTATTTTGGATCGGCCGGTTTATAAACAGACCCACTTTCGCACCTATCCATTTTCCGGGCTGAGCGGTAAACGGGTTACCGAATTCATCAAATTTTTTACCATTCCGGCTTATATAAAAACGGCAAATCCCTCCTTCATTTACTTTTACACGCAAATAGAACGTATTTTCTTTTAAAGGTTGCGAGTTATTTATTATTTCGGATTTTCCTTTTAATGCATTTTTACATTCATTCTGAGAAAGGATAAAACCACTCTTGGTATCTTCAACGGTAAGAGCGGCATAGTCCATCCCCATGATAACAAGACCACATCTCTCTCCTTTGTCTTTTAACTGCGGATTAGGCGAAAATGTAATCTTTGCTGTTGCCGTAAACTTTTCTGCCGGAAATTTCTGTAATAGCAGATTAGGGCAGTCTGTCAGATTCTGATATTCCTCTTTTACCGGAACTGAATACATCCGTAAACTACCTTTTTGAACATCATTATATGCCCACAAAGGATTTGGGATCCCGTGCCATTGCCATTGCAATCCTAAATTATCAGAAGAAAACTCATCACTTTCTGCAGGATTTACCATCGGATGATTTCCGTTCACAGGTTTACGGAAGGTCAATACCGGCTCTCCACAACCATCTCCGTCAGTATCAACTCCGATAACAGGCCAATCATTCTTCCATGTCATAGGCTGTAAATGAACGACGCGCCCATAGGATTCAAGATCCTGGAAATGGATAAACCAATCCTCACCAGCCGGTGTATCTACCCATGCGCCCTGATGAGGCCCGTTGATTTTTGTTTTTCCCTGAGCCATTACTATCTTTTCTTCAAAAGGTCCATATGGGTTTTTCGACCGTAATACCAATTGCCATCCGGTAGCTACACCTCCTGCGGGAGCAAAAATATAGTAATATCCGTTTCGTTTATATAGTTTGGGACCTTCAACGGTAGGGTGTGCTTCATGGCCGTCGAAGATGATACGCGTCGGGCCTACGAGTTTTTCACCATCCTCACTCATCGGAGCCATACAAAGTACGCTTTTAAATCCGGCACGGCTACCGGCGATACCATGTACCAGATATGCCTTTCCATCTTCATCCCAAAAAGGGCAACTGTCAATTAATCCCTTTCCTTCTTTTACTAAATGAAGCGGACTCCAGTTCGCAGCCGGATCGGAGGTTTTTGTCATGAAAATACCTTTGTCCGGATCTCCATAATAAATATAGAATTCGCCTTTATGATAGCGGATCGCGGGAGCCCAAACGCCATTTCCATGTTGTACATTCTGCGTCCACTCTTCTCCCGGATAATTATCAAGAATAGCTGTTCCTATTAAACGCCAGTTAACAAGGTCTTTTGAATGAAGAATCTGTAAACCGGGCAGACAATTGAAGGAAGAAGAGGTCATATAAAAGTCATCTCCTACCCGACAAACATCGGGATCAGAATAATCTGCATAGATTACAGGATTCGTATAGGTACCATTTCCATTATCAGGATTCCATACCTGAGAGGTTTGAGCATAAACAGGTAAAGCTGTAACTGCAGCCATACTGACAGCAGCACAAATAAAACGGATCTTCATCTTATTTTAATTTCGTTAAAATTACGATAACAAAAATAAGTTGGAGATCCGTTCTAAGGGTGTATTATTTCTTCAAAAGAGTGGATTTTCGGTTGTGTTCCAACCTAAATATCATCATTTCCGCTCGATTGGCAAACGTTGCTAACGTTTTTCGCTTATAACAAAAAAGGATATTACCAGATAACAACGCGGTCTGCCGGTTTTTTATACATGGCATCCCCTTCTTTTACATTGAAAGCCTCATAGAAGGTATCAATATTAGGAAGCGTACCGTTTACACGCCATCTGCCCAAAGAGTGCGGGTCAATTTTG
>JAVWBH010000391.1:0-2367 GCA_036649595.1 Bacteroidales bacterium | reverse complement strand
CAAATATCCCGTATAATGCAACATCGTAAATGCGCACCCGGGCACACCCTTCCGGATTCGAAATATAAGAAATACGTAAGGAATTGACCTGTTCATCATCTATCGGAAGAATATATTTATACGCTTTGTTTGCTTGTATATTTTTTGCTGAAATCGTATGAATAGTGATCCAGTCGTCATTTACTTTTTTCTGCAAAAATATATCGCTGTTGCAATCTCCGTCAGGTCCTACGGTATGATCTTTACCGGATGGTTGAAACTGGGCAACGATAATGGCATTACCAATACCGCCTCCGGTTGTTACCAAAGGAAATTCCAGACTCGCCATTGACGTATGGTTTAACACAATAACTCCGGCAGAGCCGTCGTTAAGGTTTTTCTGATCCGGGATAATTGAGCAGTTATCATATTTCCATCCGTTTTGTTCGCCGGTAGCATTCCATTGATTCGGTTTGACAGAAGCCTTCCATTTATCAGTTATTTCTTCATTGTTGAAGTTCTCCGAATAGATCAATGTTTGAGCTGTTAAGGATGAGGAAACGAATAATCCCCCGATCATTAAATTAATGATGCGTGTAAGTTTTTTCATGAGTATCTTATTTTTGATAATTAGTAATGGCTCATCAAAAATAGACTACTGGTTATCCGGATAGGTTTTGTTTTTAATCAGATAGGTTTGATTTTTGATTTTGTTTTAACTTATGATTGTCGTTACTCATTTTCACACAGGTCTCTCTTCTCCAATTATTTAATTTAAAAAGGAGTAAGGAGGCTACCTCTGGCTTTTCTTTATATAAATTTTTTGTTTCACCCGGGTCATTTTGTAAATCATATAATTCGATCCGGTCCTGAGTATAAAAATCAATAAGTTTATAATTACCACTCCGTATAGCAGATGAAATATAATCACCTGTTGATCCCGGGCGTTCAGTTGCTTTATGCCAAAATAGATCTCTTTCCGGCTGATTCGATAATTCTTTTTTGTTTATCAAATTTTTGATACTTATTCCATCTAATTCCGCGTTTGGGTCAATGCTTAGATTACAGATATCCGCAAGCGTTGGTAATAAGTCGTAACTGGTAACAGGTGTTTCAATATCATATCTTTTGTTTTGCCCGGCTGCATGGATCAATAACGGTACCCGAATCCCTCCTTCATAAAGATGTCCTTTTCCCGCTTTCAACGGATTGTTGGTTGTTGCAAGTTCTCGTTTATTTCCTCGATTCGATAAACCTCCGTGATCGGAAATCAGCACGATAATCGTATTGTCATATAGGCCCTGTTCTTTAAGAATCTGAACCAGTTTTCCTACGCCTTCATCTACCGATTCAATCATTGCTGCATATACCGGATGATCTTGCTGTGTTTTCCTGTCTCCGGCTTCCTCTTTCATCATGGGATCGACGCCTAACCCCATATTTTGAATTTTTTTCTTATACCGTTCTGTCATTTCCTGCTTGGCCTGAAGAGGAGTATGTACTGCATAAAAACTACACAAAGCAAAGAATGGATTTTTATGAGGCTGTTGCAGATAATCTGCCGTTTTGCGAATCATATAATCAGTAAGATATTCTCCTTGATGAGCATCTTCCATTCCGATAATTGATTTGTCGCTCTGATTTACTCCCGGCTTATTAAACGGCGCGAAATACGCAGAGGTTGCCCCTGCTTTTCCTGCTCCTATATTAATATCGAATCCTTTGTGTTCTGGCATCGTTTTACCATCACTAAGATGCCATTTTCCTATAATGAACGTTTCATATCCGGCCTTTTTAAAAGGCATTGCGATGCAGTAGCTGTCGGCATCTACTTTTCGGTCATCACCTTTGGCTGAGGTTTGAGGACGGGCACAATGCCGTCCTGTAATCATCGAATAACGTGAAGGCACACTACGTGGATAAGCTACATAAGCCTGCGAAAAAATAGTACTTTCTTTTGCCAGTTGATCGATATTATGGGTTTCATATAGTTTTGATCCAGTAAGAGATAAGTCATATGCTCCCCAATCATCAACGATAAACATTAAAACATTTGGTTCCGTTGGGGCAGTCTGTGCAAATGTATTCGTTATGCTAAAAGCAGCCGTAGCTGTCATTAACCCTATACTTTGTTTAAATAAATTCATGGTTTTTCTAAATTAAATAATTTAAAATGAATATGTAATAACTTTAGAAGGGATATAACCGATCCGTTCAAGGCGTATAGTCAATACTTCTCCTTTTTGCAAAGAGATAGGTCCTTTATACAGATTCCAATGTGCTGTTTTACCCGTATTCCCTTTTCCGTCGATTTGATAAATAGCGCTGTACGTTTTTAAGTCATTCTGTATATGAACTTTTCCTTTTTTTATTTTAATAGCAGGCAAT
>JAVWBH010000390.1:0-2401 GCA_036649595.1 Bacteroidales bacterium | reverse complement strand
TTCGCTTCCTACAATGAGTATCTGCAAGGCGAAAAGCAATTGCTTGAAAAAATGAAACCTTTCTGGGAATATTTATCGGACGAACTAGATAAACGCACACGCAAAAAAATAGAGAAGGCAAATAAACTTTCTCATTATGAAGCTGCCGTAGCACTGGCTTTCAGCCAATGGGGCAAAATAGAACGCCGGTCGGAAGAAGATACAGAAGAAGATTTCTTTTTATAAATACCGAATCGCAACCTAAAAACAGGAGGTGTCCGAAATGAAGAAAAATATATTTCTTTGTTTTCGGACACCTCCTGTTTCTTTACCTGAATATCTTTTATGGCAAAAATAACTTATTGAATATTTTACTCAGAACCAGATATATACCATACCAAAGTGCTAATAATAACAATACAACAACAACGACAGAAAGCCAGATCGGAAACCCGAATCCGAATGAAAACATAAATAAGATACTTTCAATTGATTCCATCGGATTAAACATTGCCCAATGGAGCCCGTCGCTCACAGGTGCCATCCCATAGCTCAAAAGACTTGTTAATACGAGCACAATAAATAGTGACAAAAAGCATTTTAGTAACTTCATTACCTTCAATTATATAATTATCAATAACAGTCCCAGTTGTAAAGCACTTCTGAGAAATCTTTTTTCATCAATTTTTCGGGAGAAATAAAAAAGTTGCATACTCCGTCATCTCCCCACATTAATCCTTTTTTCGGATCTGAATCCAGCTGAATCAACAACGTGGTAAAGTTAGCATATTTATTATCATTCTGACGCGGATCACTTTGTGTAAACATCGGAAATCCGCCAATTCGGGAGCCACTCGCATTGCATAATTCTTCCATCTTATCTCGTATTTCCGAAGGAATATCATCGACAGACTGAGTCATTGGATATTCTTTCTGATAAGCAGCCAGCAAATTCGTATCGTAACGGAAATCCTGCCATCCGATCACAGACACCTCTGGTGTAAATGCCATTTTGAGTTCGTTCTTTACGGGTGCCTCTCCGTCGAAGTCGGGATGAATCGGCAGTTCTTTTAATAAATGGCTTTCATCACAAATATGCTCATGATAAATAACTCTGAAGCCGGATTGCTCTGTCGGATTTTCGGCATCCAGCCCAAACATAAAATCTGTTCCTATAAAAAACTGTAAAATACCATATTCCGGAAACCCAGCCAGCGGAGGTAATTGACTGAAGTTAATCTGACAAAGAAAGGCTAAAGCTTCGCCCTTTCTCTCAGCTCGCAAATCCATCGGATAATCGAAATCCAGAGGCATATACGGTATCCCTCCTACTTTACTATCCGTCTGCAAACAGTCAGCCTCTATCAATGAGATCATTACAGAGTTTAGCGCGTCCATAGAAAATCCATCTTCCGGTTCCGTTAAAAGAGCTTTGGGGTTTTCATTGAAAATATCTGTCTTGACACTGTCAACGAGTTTTTTAAAAAATCGCATATATTAAATTATTAAATCAGAAACTATCTTACATATATAACACTTAATAGCATAGAAATGGCATCAGAAACCAATATCTTTGCAAAAATTTTTTTTCTATGATTTCTTTAATACTCACTTTACTCATTGGCATCCTTTTCGGAAGACTCTTTCGAAATAAACACGCAGTCAAACTCAGTGGAAAAGCTATTTTCCCAATCGTACTTGTTCTACTCTTCCTTATGGGTATCACAATCGGTACCAATGAAAGTATCATTTCTAATTTACATGGCCTAGGTATGGAAGCCCTGATTATTACTACAGGGGCACTTGTCGGGACATTGATCGGGGCAGGCCTGTTATGGTATTTCATCTTTGAAAAGAAGGAGGAAAAAGCATGATTGGAAGTTTATGCGTAGCCGCCGTCCTATTGGGCGGTATTTTATTGGGTCATTTTCAGTTTTTACCCTCTTTTTTATTAGAGAACGACTGGAGTATGTGGGTTCTGTATGCGCTGCTGTTTGTTGTAGGAATAAGCTTGGGCAGCGATAAGGAATTAGGATCTAAATTACGTAATCAAAGTCCTGTTCTTTTGTTAATTCCATTAGTAACGATTGCAGGAACCTTATTGGGCGTACTGGCTGTCAGTCCTTTTGTACAAGGTCGCAGTGTAGCTGATTGTATGGCTGTCGGCTCTGGTTTTGCCTACTATTCTCTTTCGAGCATTCTGATTACCGGATATAAAGGAACAGATTTGGGTGTGGTAGCCCTTATGTCGAATATTATTCGCGAAGTCGTTGTATTGATCATGGCGCCCTTACTGGTTCGCTATTTTGGCAAACTGGCTCCAATCTGCTGTGCGGGGGCCACTTCTATGGACAGTACGCTTCCTATTATCGTGAAAGCCACCGGACCTGAATTTATCATTATCGCACTTATACATGGTATC
>JAVWBH010000389.1:0-2402 GCA_036649595.1 Bacteroidales bacterium | reverse complement strand
AAAGCCGAGCCTGCTGTTCGTATTAATTAAGACTCATAAGATGATTTAACGATCCGATTTTTATAATTTTGTACACTTTACCATTTACTATCGGGCAGACAGAATTTATCACATTAGATTAATAAATGAAACGTATTTTTGTATTATTGTTTTTTACGGTAACATGCTTGCAAATGTTACCGCAACGTGTTGGGCTTGTATTGAGCGGAGGAGGTGCAAGAGGAATAGCCCATATTGGGTTGATTCAGGCACTTGAGGATAATAATATCCCGATAGATTATATTGCAGGCACTTCGATGGGGGCTGTTGTGGGATCTTTATATGCTATGGGATATTCAACAGAAGAAATGGTAGCACTCATTAAATCTGATGAATTTAAACTTTGGCAAGCAGGAAAGATTGATGACAACATGATCAATTATTTCAAGGTTCAAGAGCCGACTCCCTCTTTATTTAGCGTAAAAACATCTTTTACAGACTCTGTAAAGGTCCGGAAGTTTCTGCCTCAGAGTCTGATTAATCCTCTTCCGATGAATTTTGCTTTTATGAAGCTCTACTCACATGCAACTGCCCGTTCAAATCAGAATTTCAATAATCTGTTTGTTCCTTTCCGTGCGGTTGCTTCGGATGTTTATAATAAGCGACCGGTAATTTTGCGGGATGGAAATTTAGGGGATGCAGTACGCGCATCGATGACTTTTCCATTTGTATTCAAACCGATTAAAATTAACGGTGTTTTGGTATATGATGGCGGAATCTATAATAATTACCCGGTCGATGTAATGAAGGAAGATTTTGCTCCCGATTTTATTATCGGAAGTGTTGTTTCGGATAATCCGGCTAAACCGGAAGAAGATGACTTAATGGGGCAGATCGATAATATGGTAATGCAGAAAACCAACTATGAAATAGATTCGATAGATGGTATATCGATTAAGTTTAAGCTTGAGAATGTATCTCTTTTGGATATGCATAAGGTTTCTGAAATTTATCAAATCGGATATGATAAAGGGCTCGAGTTTATGGCACAAATTAAAAACCGAGTTACTCGCCGCATTACAAAGGAGGAAGTTGCACTTAATCGAATTTCTTATCGGGCCAAAGATCCGACGATCTCTTTTGATCATGTACAGATTTCGGGGGTAAACCAACTTCAGCGTAGTTATTTGAAAGAACAGTTCCCGCATGAGAAGGGTGAAAAATTGACGATGGAAGATGCGGAAAAAGCATATTTTGGCTTGTTGTCTGATTCTAAAATCACAGAAATTATGCCTTCTGTCGAACCGAACGATAAAGGAGGCTTTGACTTGAAACTTCAGGTTAAACTAAATCAGGATTTAGAAACCAGTATTGGCGGATTGGTTACGTCAATGAATGCAAACCGAATCTTTTTAGGACTGAATTACCGTATATTAAGCGGTTTTGCCGCTGATATGGGGGTTAATGCGCAGTTAGGAAAAGCGTATAATACGATAAACGGAAATGTGCGCTTCTATATGCCAACAAGGTTGCCGCTGTATATGGATGCCAGATATGCTTATATCGGCCAGAAATATTATGAAAGTGATAAATTGTTCTCGATGGAAGATTCACCTTGCTTTATTGATCAAAGAGAAAATTATGGAGTACTTTCTTTCGGGATGCCGTTGGGCAGATTAGGAAAAATGGTGTATGGAGGAGGATATGGTTCTTTATTAGATGGTTATTACCAGAGTAAACAGATTGATTTTTCAAAATACAGACCAGACAACAGTAGGTATAAATTATGGAAAATATACGCGTTATTAGATCTCAACCGTATTACGGCTCGAGATTTTCCATTAGAAGGATTTCGTCATTTATTCAAAATCAGTATGTTCGGGGGTAAAGATATGTATACGCCGTCATCTTTACGCGAAGAAAATGCTCCTCAGCCTGAGAAATCCGAAAAAGCAAAACTATGGTTTCAAGCTAAATATGAGAATGAATCATATCTGAAATTAGCCAAAAAATTTGTATTAGGACTTAGTGGAAATCTGATGATTTCAAATAAACCTTTTTTCTCAAACTATACGGCAACCATTATTCAGGCTCCGGCCTTTACGCCAACGCTTCATAGCCAGACGGTATTTAATGAAGCTTTTAGAGCAAATAATTTTATAGCAGTAGGGGTAAAGCCGATCTGGAAAATAAATGATCTATTTCATTTACGTAGTGAGTTTTATGCATTTCAGCCGTTTCGAAAAATTGTTCCGGGTGAAAATAACATAGCAAAATATGCGCCATTTAAGATCAAACCGGAATATATCGGAGAGATTTCGGCGGTGGTCAAGCTACCGTTTGCAAGTATTTCGGCTTTTGTCAATCATTACAGTAGTCCGAAAAATGAATGGAATTTTGGTCTGAATATAGGATTCTTAATT
>JAVWBH010000388.1:0-2436 GCA_036649595.1 Bacteroidales bacterium | reverse complement strand
CACCAAACTCGGCACATCCGGATTTCCAAAATAGGTTCGGTCAAAATTGTCAATGATCATATCGCCGTTCATGTCCTTGTATTTGATATCACCTTCCATAACATCGCTTCCAAATGCAGGCTTTGCTTGAGTTCCGGCAGCTATAGCAGCGATATCGTCTTTAGTATAAAGACCTTGTGCAATTAGCCCGAATGGGCGGCCGATCGGTTGGCCAATCTCAGATTGGTATTCATACAATTGCTTGGGTTCATCCTTATCTATCAATTTATTGACCGAATAGGTAAGGTTTCCTTTAAGGTTAATGATAAAATCATGACGGAAAGCATGGTTGAAATCGATGGACATATCGCCCCCTTTATTCTCTACCCGACCGATATTGGCATAAGGAAGGGAACTCCCGATACCCACCGTACTTGGCACCATACGCCGTTGCATGAAAATACCCGAACGGTCTTCTTTGAAAATATCGACAATCATTGTCAGCTTATTCAATAATCCGAGCTCCAATCCGACGTTTAGTTTTTTTCCGGTCTCCCAAGTTGCCTTCTCCTGACCATATTTTCGAATTAATACCCCATTGAGATAATTATTCCAATTGTCGCCGAAAGCAAACGAATAATCGCTATTATTCAACTGGACCTCGGTTATATATGGAAATCTAGGACTTGTAAAAGAGTTACCCACCAAACCATACGACCCGCGCACTTTCAACAGAGAGATGGTATTGGTTAGTGGCTCGAAAAATTTCTCGTTCGAGATCATATATCCCAAGGCAACCGAAGGGAAAAACCCGAAGCGTTTTCCTTTTTTAAAGTTTTCGCTACCATTGTATCCAAAGTTGAACTCGGCAAAATAACGCGAATCGAAATTATAGGTTGCTCTACCCGCTACGCCTTGATCACGGTATGGTAATGTTTCGTATAAATTGTTCGAAGGTGTACGGTATTCACGCTGATGGTAAAGCAACATACCCGATACGCTGTGTATATTATCGAACGTACGATCATAGTCGAATGCGAATTGGTAGTTGATCGTGCTATTCACACCTCTCCAGTCCTCTACCACGCGCAAGTCTTCTGTACCGGGTTTACCTACCGATCTCAAAGTATACTCGAGTGATACCGGATCATAAGAAGATATTTCATAGAAAAAAGGATCATAGCCGTAGCAAGTTGATTTTTTCGACCATCCCTGGAAGGATGCTAATGCTCGCATCGATAAACCTTTAGTCAGGAAGTCTAGTTTTTGCTCGGCATTAAACGAAGTCAGCACCGTCGTTTCAAGCTCATTACGCTGTCTAGACAAAAGGTATGCCAACGGATTACCTACCGGATTATTACTCAAATCACCGAACATGATATGGGTTACATCATCCGAAGCCGGGAAAAAAGCCGGATATTCAACAGGAGATACTTTGTTAGCCTTATTAAAAAGGAATTCAGAACCATACCCAGGGCCGTCATGTTCACGAATCTGCGAGTTAATGCGAAGTCCTATTTTTGTCGTAGAGGTTAGTTGCGCATTGATATTATTTTGAAATGAAAAGCGTTTTTGTTTGATATTGTTATTCTTAAAAGAGTTGGCCGAACTATTCCGGTACATTCCGGTTTCATTGAATACGGCTGCATTGATGAAATAGTCGATCTTTTTAGAACCACCCATCACGTTGAGATTTGCCGACTGATTATGCGACAATTCTTTAAACATGAGGTTATACCAATCAACATTCGGATAAAGATAAGCATTGAGCCCCTGCTCGGTTCCGAGAATCTTGTCGTCCGGATAAAGCGCCACCCCTTGATTTCGGTCGGTAGCAGCTTGATTATACAGCTTCATGTAAGTAACTCCATCGACAAAAGAGGGCAGCTGCGTTGGTTTACTCATAAAATATTCGGCACGCAGATTGATTTTGGGCTTATCCATATCTTTTCCGCTCTTTGTTGTAACCACCATTACCCCATTAGCACCTTTTGCACCATACAAGGCCGTTGCGGTAGCATCTTTCAATATAGAAAAGCTTTCAATCGATTCGGGTGCAATCGCATTCAAATCAGATGCTGAAATTTCAACACCGTCCATCACGATAAGGGGATTTGTAGGGCCTGCAAATGTAGAGATACCACGAATCCAAAAGTTAGCGCCATCGGCACCCGGTTCTCCGGAACGTTGTACAGCGATAACTCCGGCAATTTTGCCGGCAAAAGCCGAAGTAAGTGAACTTGAGGGAACCACTAATTCCTGTGGTTTTAGTGTCTGAATGGCACCAATCACACTTTCTTTCTTTTGCTTTCCAAAGCCAACAACTACGACCTCTGAGATTTTCTGTTCGTCCTCGCTCATTTCTATCAGACGAAAAGCAGTCAGTTTATCGGGGGCAAACGGCAGTTTTATAGATTTCATTCCCAAACTGCTGATAATAATATTCTTTGCATTTTC
>JAVWBH010000387.1:0-2466 GCA_036649595.1 Bacteroidales bacterium | reverse complement strand
ATTTTACATGGACCGCACCACTCTGCAAAAAAATCGACCAATACCGGTTTTTCTGAATTTAGAATTTCTTTAAAATCCATATCTCTTTATTTTTAGTTCTTAATATTAACCTAGCTACAAAGGGAAAACACATTCTGACGGAATATGTTCGCCCGGAATATGGTTGCCAGCAAAAAAAGAGATATCTTGGCCGAATCATTTTTTATTTATTATCACATTATGCATAAAAATTTACTTTTAGGAGCACTTCTATGTGGTTCACTATCGATGTATGCTGAAAAAAAGCCTCTCGATCATTCGGTTTATGACCAATGGAAAAGTATTGGAGAAACCTCATTATCAAAAGACGGGTCTTATGTACTTTATCAGATAAAACCTCAGGAGGGAGACGCTTCTTTAGTAATTGACCATCTATCCGATAATAACCGGATTTTAATCGAACGCGGACATACCGGAATATTCACACAAGATCAGGAATATGCTATTTGCCTTATTAAGCCTTATTTTTCTGAGATAAGAGAAGCTAAGATAAAAAAGAAAAAAGCCGATGACATGCCTAAAGACTCATTGGCTATCGTTTCTCTAAAAACCGGAAAGACAGAGAAGATTCCGGCTGTTTCTTCGTATAAGACCGGCGTTTCTAAAACGCCCTTATTGGCTTTTTCAACAGAAATCATGTTAGCAGCAACCGATACAACCCAACAGGCAAAAAAGAAAAAACCAAAAAAAGAAAAAGCCCTCATTATCCGCAATTTAAAAACTCAGCAGAATGACACCTTATTAAAGGTATCTCAATTTATCCTGAGCCATGACGGAACAGCGATTGCGGCAATTGCAAAAGGGGATTCCCTTACAAAAAACGAAGTATATACCTATCATTTGGAAAAACCCGGATTCAAATTGGCTGCCTCCGGACAACCGCTATATACAAAACTGAGTTTCAGCAAAAAAAACAATCAACTTGCTTTTCTTGCTTCTGCAGACACATCGATACTGACTACAAAACGCTGTGATCTTTATCATGTAAAAAAAGGAGGCGATAAAGCAGAACGTATAATATCTTCGACAACGCCCGGAATGGCAGCAGAATGGGGTATTAGTGAATATACGACACCTTACTTCAGCAAAGACGAGAAGCGAATCTTCTTTGGTACGGCCCCTGTGCGCCAGTTAAAAGATACGACTTTAGTTGATTTTGAAACCGCACGTCTTGATTTATGGCATTATGCGGAAGCCCTGATTCCGCCTATGCAACTCAAACTAAAAGAGCGGGAATTAAAACGCTCTTATCTGGCAGTAACGAATCTGGCTGAAAAAGATTCTTTTCTTCAATTAGGCAATGAAAAACTTAAAAGTATTCAACTGGCCGATGAAGGAAATGCCCTGTATGCTTTCGGCGAAGACTCCTCTCCATATGATATTTCGATCCAATGGTTAGGCTCTGCAACCCCGGCCGATATATACCGGATCAATACGGTTACAGGCGAAAAAAACAATGTGGCGAAAAAAATAGCGGGTTCGGTTCAGATATCGCCTGCAGGCAAATATATTTATTGGTTTGACATCATGAAAGGACAATACTATGCTTGCGATGTAATTTCCGGCCAGACTCGTTGCCTGACAGAGGGGCTGGAGGTAAAACTCTTTGACGAAGAAAACGATACCCCCGGCGAGCCCCGCGAATATGGTATTGCCGGCTGGATGGCAAACGATGAAAACATTCTTGTATATGATTATTATGATATCTGGCAATTGGATCCGAAAGGAATCAAAAAGCCGGTGAATATCACTGCCGGGACAGGACGGAAAAACAATACCGTTCTTCGAATGGTTGAACTGGATAAAGAGAAACGTTTTATCGGTCCGAAAGATCGTCTGCTATTACAGGCTCTCGATAAACAATCAAAACAACGCGGATTCTATACATTACAGTTGGGGAAAAATATGTTGCAGAAGCGGATCATCGATGGTTATTCATTCAACCAGGTGCGCAAAGCAAAAGAAAAGGATATCTATGTTTACCAAAAAGCTAATTTCAATACTTCGCCGGATATATACGTTACGTCCGACGAATGGAAATCAGAGAAAAAACTATCGGATATCAATCCTCAGATGAGCGAATACCTGTGGGGAACGCCTGAATTATATCATTGGACAACATTTAGCGGGAAACCGGCCGAAGGAATTATTTATAAGCCTGAAAATTTTGATCCGACTAAGAAATATCCGGTATTGATTTATTTCTATGAACGAGTAAGCGACAATTTTTACAATTATGTAGCGCCGTCGCCAAGCCGTTCTATTATTAATATATCCTTTTATACAAGCCGCGGTTATATTGTATTTACACCGGATATCCGTTACACAGATGGCGAACCGGGCGAATCGGCTTACGACTATATCGTATCGGGAGCTAAAGAGCTGGCTAAGAACTCATGGGTAGATTCTGCTAAGATGGGTATTCAG
>JAVWBH010000386.1:0-2479 GCA_036649595.1 Bacteroidales bacterium | reverse complement strand
GATGATTTAGGTGATCCATTACCCGGAGCAACTATTATGATAAAGAAATCAACCAAAGGAGTTGTTACTGATATTGACGGGAATTTTACCATACAGGTAAACCCCCGGGATTATTTAGTCATTTCTTATCTGGGGATGGAAACCCAGGAAATTCCAGTTTCCGCACAGAACACATATATCATAAAATTACAGACAGCTGCAAATAAACTGGAGGATGTTACTATTGTTGCTTTCGGAAAACAAAAGAAAGAAAGTGTTATTGCATCCGTAACCGCTGTGAATCCTGCTGAATTAAAAGTTCCCTCTTCCAATCTGACAACAGCTTTGGCCGGTCGGATGTCGGGGGTAATCTCATATCAGCGTTCAGGAGAACCTGGTGATGATAATGCTGAATTTTTTATTCGTGGAGTTACCTCATTCGGATATTCCCAAAGTCCGTTAATTTTATTAGACGGATTTGAGATCTCTTCAGCCGATCTGGCCCGTATTAATCCTGATGATATTGCACGTTTTTCAATCATGAAAGATGCTACAGCCACCGCCTTGTATGGAGCAAGAGGCGCAAATGGCGTGATCTTGGTTAATACAAAGGAGGGTGAGGAAGGTAAAATTAAAATTTCTTTTCGCCATGAAACATCTTTGTCGATGCCAACCCGCTTAATGAAGCTTGCCGACGGTGTGACTTATATGAATCTATACAACCAGGCTACGTTTAATAAGAATGAAGAATACCATCCTTATTATAGTGCGCAGAAAATACAAAATACGATCGACGGAATCAATCCATATGCTTTCCCGAATGTAAACTGGTATGATGAGCTCTTTGAAAAAAATACAATCAATCAGCGGTATAACCTGAACTTGTCTGGAGGGGGTAAACTGGCAAAATATTATCTATCCGCTAATTACAGCCGTGATAATGGTATTTTGCAGGTCGATAAAAGAAATAATTTTAATAGTAATATAGCAATTGATAAGTTTGATTTACGTACCAATATAAATCTGAATCTTACTAAAACCACCAAAGTGAATTTTAAGCTTAACTCAAAGTTCGAGCGTTATAATGGCCCGATAAAAAGCGGCAATGATATTTTCAATAGTGTCATGAAAAGTAATCCGGTGGATTTTCCAAAATATTTTATTCCCGTAGGTTCTGAAATATATACGAAGCATATTTTGTTCGGAAGTTCGAATGACGGGGGAGTAAACCCATATGCAGATATGGTGAAAGGATATAAAGACAGTTTTACTACAAATATTTTAGCTCAATTTCAGGTAGAGCAGGAGCTTGATTTTATTACGAAAGGATTAAGTTTGAGGGCCAGTGCAAATGCTTGTTCTTACAGCTATTATGGTAGTGAACGCTCTTATGACCCCTATTTCTATACTCTGAAAGATTATAATGAAATCGACGGCAATTATGATATTTTTCAGACAAAAGAAGGGACAGAAAGCCTGGGGGATCCCAAAATCGGCAAAAATGCCAATAACAGACTTTATTTTGAAGTTGCTGCTCAATACAGCCGTCAATTCTTTGATAAGCATGATGTGGGCGGATTGCTGGTATATACCCAAACGGAGGCATTGAATACTATTTCGAGTAATAAGAATACCATTTTTGCAACACTCCCTTCGCGTAATCTCGGAGTGGCAGGCCGTTTTTCATATGGGTATGATAGTAGGTATATGTTAGAAGTGAATTTTGGATACAATGGATCGGAACGGTTTCATAAGTCTAACCGATATGGATTTTTTCCTTCCTTCGGATTGGGATATATGATTTCCAACGAAAAGTTCTGGAGTACATGTACCCGGGTTGTTCCTAAATTAAAACTCAAATATACGTTTGGATGGGTTGGAAATGATGCTATTGCTGATCCGGACGATCGATTTTTCTTTATGTCCGAAATAGTTACCAACTCAGAAGGGTATATCTATGGTAAGGAATTTAACGGATCCTTTAGCGGATATGGAGTTAAACGGTTTTCTAACCCGGATATTACCTGGGAGATTTCCAAAAAACATAATATGGGATTCGAAATGAACCTGTTTAATATATTCGATTTAAACCTGGATCTGTTTAAAGAGATTAGAGAGAATATCTATATGGAACGTGAAACGTTACCTGCTTCCATGGGTCTTACAGCTCCTGTTTCAAATAATATGGGACGTGTCGATTCGAAAGGGGTCGATTGGTCTGTAGATGTCAATCATTTTTTTAATAAGAATTTTTGGATTAGCGGTCGTTTTAATTTCACTTATGCAACCAATAAAGTGATAGAGAAAGAAGAGGTTGCTTATAAATATCCGTATTTGTATCGGGTCGGCCATCCGGTAAATCAGCAATGGGGATTAGTGGCCGAACGCTTGTTTATTGATGACAATGACGTGTTTAATGCACCACGGCAAACCTGGGGTGCTACAGTAGGCGATATTAAATATAAAGATATAAATAACGACGGAGTGGTTAATAATGATG
>JAVWBH010000385.1:1591-2484 GCA_036649595.1 Bacteroidales bacterium | reverse complement strand
CTTCGCCTCCCCGCTTATGCAGGGTAACCCGCGAAATGGTATTGATGCGGTCGAGTGTCAGTGAACCTTCTTCTCCTTGTATTTCCGTTGGCAGGCAAGAGTCTGCAATTTTAGAATAAAGGATCTGCGCCCGCATATTTTCATATTCGAAAATAACGGATCCGGCTCCGTCGACTCCGGTAGGAAGCATCATGCCGGATGCTTTTATCTTTGTGGGCTTTCCGAAAAGTATTACCATCGGGTAGATGGTATAGATGCCGATGTCCATCAGAGCTCCGTTTGACAGTTCGGGACGGAATGCGTTTAATACGATTCCTTCTTTTAGTTTGTCGTAGCGGGACGAATACTGACAATATGCCGAAAAATAATTGCGTATCTGACCCAGCTGAGAAATAGCCGGGATGATATTTCTGAAATTCGGAGTCAGAGTGGGCTTCATGGCTTCCATCAATACGACTTTATTGCGGCGTGCCGCCCGCATCATCGCGTCGGCTTCATATAGGTTGGAAGCAAGCGGCTTCTCACACAATACATGGATTCCGTGTTTCATAAACAGAATGCTATGACGTGCATGGAAAGCATTGGGCGAAGCGATGTAAACAGCATCGATCAGTCCGGACGCAGCCATCTCTTCGGGCGACGTAAATACATGCGGTATTTGATGTTTGGCAGCAAATTGGCGTCCGGTTTCTTCAGAGCGGGAGCATACTGCTACCGGTTCGAAACGTTCATCCTGCCGTGCGCCGGCAATTACCCAGTCAGAAATAAAGTTTGTTCCGATAATTCCGAAACGAATAGATAATTTTTCAGCCATGTTTGTCGTATTTATTTCCGGAAGAATACATCTTTAATATCAGATACGATGTTGTAATGAATTTCTTCGATTGCATGTT
>JAVWBH010000385.1:0-1581 GCA_036649595.1 Bacteroidales bacterium | reverse complement strand
ATGAGAGGGATTTGTAGGAACGAGAATCTTTAAACCCCCTTTTATTGTTTTTACAAGAATCTCCTTATCCATCATAATCGGTTCGCCATCGATATGCATCACTTCTTCTTTTTCGAGTATGATTTTAACCGATTTATCACGGAAGGTTTGAATCTTACTGTTTTTCGGGAGCTGTTTTGTAAATAGCTGAACTGATAAGACGGGCGCTTCAAGATGATTGAAAGGGCGTAATACGGTGATATCCATTAATCCGTCTTGCATATTGGCTCCGGGTGCGATATAAGCATTATTACCATATTGGGAGGCATTTGCACAGGCAACTAAAAATGCTTTTTCTACAACTGTTCCTTCTTCCGTAATGATTTTATAATAGCGGGGTTCATAGCGGAGGTATTCTGCCAAAACGTTTTTGATGTAAGTCAGACTGCCCCGGTGTTTGTCTTCTGCAAATTTCTTGCTGATCCATGCATCAAAACCCAATCCTGCAGTACAAAAGAATATGTGGTCGTTTGCCGTGCAGTAGTCAATGGCGATAACATTTTCTTCATTGATTATTTTTAGGGCTTTAGACGTTTCGAGCGGTATTTCCAGATGGCGTGCCAATCCGTTGCCCGATCCCAACGGGATAATCCCCAGGGCGGTGTCAGAATGGATTAAAGCTTTAGCCGTTTCATTGATCGTACCATCTCCACCGATTGCCAGAACGTATTCAATACCATCCTCTACTGCTTTTTTCGCTAATTCGGTAGCATGCCCGGCATATTCCGTAAAGGCAATCTGTATATCGAATTTATCCGAATTAATTTGTTCGTGAATCAGTGTCGGGATATTGTCCTTCGGACGAATGCCGGAAATCGGGTTGATGATAGCTAATATTTTTTTCTTTTCGGTATTCATTCGGTGTCATTTGTAAAAAGTAACGCAAAAGTAATGTATTTTCCCTTTTTAATGATGATTCGATCTTGCTTTTATTTGTCAGAAGAATATTAGAGCTATATAGCGGATTTTATGACCAAAAAAAATAAAAGGGGAGCGATACAATAATTCGTAAAAATAACTATGTTTGCATTTCGTTAACAAAAAGCGGTAGAATTCAAATTGAACTCTACTTTTTAGTAATTTTTAATACAATGAAAGTGGTTTTTCGCTCATTATCTCAAATCCCAAATGTTTAGAGCTTTATAAATCACATGTATACATTTATAAAATATTCAGATGAAATTACTTCAAGCTAAATTGGCAAAATACGATGCTCCTCAGGTTGCAAAGGCTGCCGGTGTTTATCCGTATTTTCGTATGATCGAAAGCGATCAGGATACAGAAGTCTATATTGACGGGAAGAAAGTGTTGATGTTCGGATCGAATTCCTATTTAGGGCTAACCAATCATCCGAAGGTGAAGGAGGCGGCTATTGAAGCTACTCGTAAATATGGAACAGGTTGTGCCGGTTCTCGCTTTCTAAACGGAACGCTTGATATTCATGTAGACCTGGAAGAAAAATTGGCGAAATTTGTTGGAAAAGAGGAAGCTATTATCTATTCTACCGGATTTCAAGTAAACTTAGGAGTTGTTTCGTGTGTT
>JAVWBH010000384.1:0-2488 GCA_036649595.1 Bacteroidales bacterium | reverse complement strand
GGTACAAAACAACGTAGATTAATCTATAAAAATCACTAAAAAAAATCTTAACCCCCTTGTAAATAAAGAATATTCTTGTTGTCAAATACAGCGAAACAGTAATAAAAATGAAAATATTTAACGGTATTGCATGGTAAATTGCAACTAAAACCGGTATGAACAGTAGCAATCCTCGCAGAATCGTGATTCCGGTTAATGCTCCGCTAATCATTATTCCATTCGTTTTGTTAGAGAATGTAAAGGTAAGCAGCCTATAAAAAATAAGTTGGAGCAGATACCAGCCCAAAAAGCATCCTGAGAAAAATCCGATAAGCGCTAAACTCCGACCCTCTTCCTGAAGAGCCGGAAAGTGTTGATTAAAGATAACATAAAAGGCGAGCCCTTCAATAAAAAAAGTCATGATTAAGAGTGCTACTTTTAATCTGACCAGATTGAGGGTGGATTTTTGATAAAACCCGGTTCGTTCTTTGTAATCGAATATTTCAGAAATGATATACTGAATAAACTTGTTGGAAGATCTGTAGCTTCCTGTTACAAGAAGAAAGCAGACAATAAGGAAGAATGAGATCCAGGAATTTCCCCCCGGAGCGACAGCTCTTGGAATGCCTTTTACGCCGGTGGGCAGGGATGTATAGACCCCCAACGTTTGATCAGGAAGCGCTACCAAAGCATCGCCTTCCGATATTGTCGGAGAAACTGAATCTGGAAAAAGAACCGGCGTAACAGACATGCTGATAAATAAGATATTTAGATGGCGGCAAATTTACGGGGATTATCCATCCATTCTTTTGCCATATTTAATAATTCGAGTGCTTCGTGAGGTGTTTTGGCAACCATCCACATGTTGCCATGTTCAGGACGCATAAACGTTTCTTCAATTGCCTGCGAAAGCATTTTGATCAAGGGATCATAATATCCTTCCGTATTCAAAATAATAATCGGATTAAAGTAAAGTCCCAGTTGTTTCCAGGTGATAATCTCCAGTAGTTCTTCCATTGTTCCACATCCGCCGGGCATTGCAATTACGGCATCCGAACTTTCTGCCATTAAAGACTTACGCTCATGCATTGATTCTGTCAATACCAGGTCTGTAATATTCGGATGATACCATCCTTCTTCATACATGAAACGAGGGATGATCCCTTTTACAGTTCCGCCTTGTTTAAGCACTTCGTCTGTTAAAGTTCCCATTAACCCTTTACGTCCGGCTCCACAGATGCATTCGATATCATTTTCGGCAAGTAGTTTTCCCAGCGTCCGGGCTGCCTCAAAATAAATGGAATTAATCTTCGAACTGCTGGCGCAGTACACACAAACAGAGTTTATCTTCATCCTATTATGCAGATTTTTTAGTTTTCACAAAAGTAATTTTTCTTTCTTAATAACAACGCTTATAACCAACCGTTTTCTTTATACCAAGCGATGGTTTCTTTTACTCCTTTTTCAAGGGGATAGTTTATTTTGAAATCAAGTTCTTCTTTTAGAGGCGTAATGTCGCATACCCAGTTTCGTTGTTTCATAATATGATATTTATCCCGGTTCAGCGTACTGCTTTTTCCGGTAATGCGGCCAAACTGTTCGGCTATTACCGATATGGTTTTTAAAACAAACAAGGGTACGGTAACCGGAATAACGATTTTCTTATGGAGTGCCTTTTGCGCATATCGCCTGAAATCGGAAGAAGTATATGCTTTCTCTTCAGAAACAATATATTCGCGACACACTACCTTTTTTTTGATAGCCTGAAAAACACAGTCAACCAGATCTTTTACATAAATAAAGGTTATTTGTTGTGGTTTGTATCCGGCGCCGAAATCGAATCCAGCCTGAATGGTTTTAACCATCAGAAAATAATCTTTCTCCCGCGGGCCATATACTCCGGTAGGGCGCATGATTACCCAAGGAAAATCAGGCAGCGATTTAAGAAACTGTTCAGCTTTAAGTTTACTTCTGCCGTATGCCGTATTTGGAGTGGGGGGATCCTGTGCTCGTATCGGGGTCATTCCGGTTTCATCACCCGGACCTAAGGCTCCCAGACTACTCATTAAGATGAATTGTCCGGGTACCATCCCGGTTTGCTGCAGTGCTTCTGCAAAATTGCGTGTAAATTGATAATTGATTTTTTCGAACTCTTCTGTACGGATACATTTTGTCACTCCCAGGTTATGAATGATCACGTCCCATTCTTCACCTTGCTCTTTTAATTCTGCTAAGGTTTGCTTTAGTTGCTTTGGGTTATGAAAAGGTAAATCAATAAAGCGGATTCGTTCATCTTGTAAATAAATGCGGGAAGTGGTGTTCCGGACACCGGCCCAGGTGGCGAATCCTTCTTTTAAGGCTTTCTCTACCATAAATCCGCCGATAAACCCTCCTGCCCCTGTAATAAGAATCTTTTTCATCTTTATTTCAATGGTTCGATATGAATGGCAACGTGTGTATTATTGCCATATTTTAGGCGCAATCTGTTTTCTATCACACATGAAAGATC
>JAVWBH010000383.1:0-2507 GCA_036649595.1 Bacteroidales bacterium | reverse complement strand
TAATATCCGAAACGAAAAGATACGATCGGCCGATCCGGTTTATTACCCCGGCAAACTATCACTCACGTCAACCTTTGATAAAGGTAACATAAAACAATCTTTATTTTTTATCGACCAATATACCGCATTGTGGCATTGCTCAACCGACATACCCGAAGCACTTTTTATACAAAACAGCTCCACCCGATCATCGCAGATAAAAGAGAATACCTGGACATTACAAGTACCAGATAACGGACATCTGCAAGTAGATTTTTCATCAGATATTCATTTATCCGCTTCGGCAAACGGAATTTCCGCCCTGTTACCGGCAGGCGCCAAGGGATATGCCGTAATCTCTTATTTCCATAAGAAAGAGCTGTCGGAAGGAAGCACAGAAAAAATCAAAGAGATCCTCACGAATCCCGAATATTACGTAAATCACCACCAACAACGCTGGGAAAACTATCTTAAAGCGGTGATTCGTCCGGAAATGGAAGAAGCCTATAACCGCGTTGCCGTAAAATCAATCGTTACACTACTGACTAATTGGCGTGCGCAAAGAGGCGACCTATTACACGATGGCGTAATTCCTTCTCATGCCGCCGGATATTTTATTGGCTTCTGGGGATGGGATTCTTGGAAACATGCCGTCGCGCTGGCTTCTTTTGCTCCCGAACTGGCAAAAGACCAAATGCGGGCGATGTTCGACTATCAGACCCCGGAAGGAATGATCATTGACTGCATTTATGTCGACAAAAATGAAAATAATACCCGCGACAGCAAACCGCCCCTGGCAGCCTGGGCATTAAACGCTATCTACGAAAAAACACAGGATCTTGATTTTGTACGGGAAATGTATCCCGCATTATTGAAATACCATAATTGGTGGTATCAATATCGGGATCACGATCAAAACGGGATTTGCGAATTCGGATCTGTCGACGGCACTTTAGAAGCCGCAGCATGGGAAAGCGGAATGGATAATGCGATCCGCTTCGACCATGCCTACATGGTCAAAAATAAGGCAAATGCCTGGAGTATGAATCAAGAATCGGTCGACCTGAACGCATACCTTATTTATGAAAGAAACTTACTTCAGAAATTAACCTCGCTTATCGGTACTGATCCGGACCTCCCGGAATGTCACAACGCAGTCGCCGAATATTTCTTTTCAGAAGCGAAGGGATTCTTCTACGACAGAAAGTTACCAACAAACCGGAACACCCTCGTTTCCGATACCAACCAAAAAGAAAATTCGTTCATTACCATCGAAGGATGTGAGGCATATATCCCTTTCTGGACAAAAATTGCAAGCCCAAACCAAATGGAACGCGCTTTGAAATACCTGTCCGATCCGGCTAAATTTTCTACCTATATTCCTTTCCCGACCGTAACGGCAGATCACCCCCAATATACTTCCAACGGATACTGGCGCGGGCCGAACTGGTTGGATCAAGTTTATTTCGCCATTCAGGGAATACGAAATTACGGCTATGAAGATCTGGCCGACACATATACTAAACAAGTTTTCGACAGATTATCCGGATTACGTGAAAACGCACCTATTTATGAAAATTATGATTCTAAAACAGGTGCCCCCCTAAGATCAAGACATTTCAGCTGGTCGGCCGCCCACTTGCTGTTACTCTATCAGGCATGTAATCCGATTCCGGCCCACAAAACAGACCTTTGTGTTTTCTCTCAATCATGGCAAAATTATGCTTATATCCGAAATGTAGAACTCGGAGATATCCGGCATACCGCCGCCTATGAAAAAACAAACTGGAAAGACTGGTCGGGGCTGCATCTGACTAAATTAGAGAGAAACAAGCAATACACGCAGAAAACAACCGTTTCAAATCAGAATTCAGGAACAACAGACAATTACAAAGTAAGAGTATGGATTGACTGGAATGCCAATTATCAACTAGAACCGAATGAGCTATTAGGAACCCGCCATATTTCAGGAATCGGACCAAACGGAACCAATCATACATTCGAATACACCTTTAAGGTACCCGAAAAGAGCTGTATTGATCAACCCGTCAAGATGCGCGTTTTCTTACACTATGTTATGAATGAAACAGACGGAGAAGATCCCTGCGGATGGGTAGACAGCGGAATGGCTTATGATTACGGAATACAAGTACAACCTGACGGCGAAAGCGGATTCACTACCCCGACCGCTCAGACCAGGATATACCCCAATCCAGTCAAAGACCACCTCGCTCTCGAGAGCGGGCAACCGATAAAAATGGCAGAGGTTTTTACGGCAAACGGAAACCTTATTTTTTCAACACACCAGGCCATAACCGGTATTTATACGGCACAGTGGATACCGGGTATTTATATTTTAAAAATTACATACACAGATCAAACCTCTTCTTATTTCAAAATAACAAAACAATAATGATTCTGTATCGGTCATTTTTGAATTAAAGGAATCCGGCCTGCAATCCATTCGCAGACCAGATTCCTTTTTTTAAACCCTAACTGTAACTGCGTCGTAGAAATACGGCTATTTC
>JAVWBH010000382.1:0-2512 GCA_036649595.1 Bacteroidales bacterium | reverse complement strand
TTGTGCTTCCGGATTGTTTTTGTTACGCTTAATAATTTCGTCCCATTGTGATTTATCCAGCAAAACGCGGGGATGGTGAGACGGAAGTTTTGTTAATACTTCCTGCAAGGAAGGGGCTACTGCCTTACGAGCATTTTTGTCAATGGTAAAATGATATACCTGAGACCATTCTTCAATACCTTCCGGAGTAAGGTATGCGTGCTGCCAATACCATTTTCCGGGTTTCAATTCCTTAAAAGGATTGAAGAATGCCCAATTGCGCTCTGCTTCCATAAGGTCTTTTGTAAATGCCTTATCAGATGCTAAGCGTACTTTATAGGTTACATGTGGTTTATAATCATGTCCTTCCACGCCGTCGAGCACCGGGCCCAGATGCGGGAATTTATCAGGCCACATTAAAGCCGGAGAGTTCTGCAGAACTACTTGTCCGTCGAGTGGAGAAGGGGTTTCCCTTACTTCATGCATCAAGGTAGGTTGCGTTAGTTTCGCAATTCCCGACAGGCTACACAAACAAAATAAGAAAAGAATATTTTTTCGCATAAAAGAATTAATTAAAAGAAACCCCTGTTCATCAAAAAAAATACGATAAACAGGGGCTAAGGTTTATTTCATAGAGAAAACAAGCTGAGCAGCCCCCATACATCCGGCATTATTACCCAATGTGGCAGCTTTTATTTCTGTATTTACAGAACAGTCTGTCATTGCATGTTTTAATGCTTGGTCGCGAACTTGTTCAATGTAGAATGCACCCGCTTCAGAAATACCGCCCCCCACAATAATTTGTTGCGGGCTGAAAATATTAATGAATCCGGCCAAACCACGTCCTAAATAATAGAAGTGATTATTCAGACTTTCCAAAGCGATAGGATCTTTCTGGTGATATAGGTCAATAATAAATTTACCATTGATATCCTTTTCATCATAATTGCATCCTGCCGCCCGGGCAGCTTTCGTAAAATCTTCTACTAATGCGGTAACAGAGGCATATGCCTCTAAACAACCTGTCGAGCCACATGCACATGCTTTACCGTCAGAGAATAAAGGAGTATGACCTAATTCTGTTCCGCGGTTTGCAAATCCGTTAAAAAGCTTGCCATTAATCATAACGGCTCCGCCTATTCCTGTCCCGACGGTGATGAATACGATATTTTCCGAACCGAGCCCGGCTCCGAAAGCACCTTCACCCAATCCCATCAAGTTCGCGTCGTTGCTTACAAAAACAGGTAATCCGGATAATTCCTCCAGAGGTGTTGCGATGTCCAGGTTTTCCCAACCAACCAGATTCTCAGCTCCACCCATTACAATGCGGTTTGTTGCATCAATAATTCCGGGTGTTCCCAAACCGATACCAACCGGTTGGATTTCATTCTGCCGGCAATAATCCAGACAAAGGCTGATTGCTGATTTTAATTGGGATAAAATAGCATCCGCAGATTCCTGAGCCCGGGAGGGCAATTTTCCTGAAAAGAAAAATTGGCCCTCCTGGTTAATGACTGCATATTTGATGGCTGTACCACCCAAGTCTATTCCTATAGCGTATCTCATAGTCATTAAACTCTTTCAACCCAGATAGGAGAACTCCATGCCCATTGCTGGTCACGCTGACGTACACGAACATAATAATAGTCTGTATCACGTTCCGGAGTCGTATCTTCCATAAAGTGTTCGATTGTAAATGCACTTTCCGGCATAGCACGGTTAAACAGAATCGCTTCGCTCAACCAGCCTACCATAAAGTGAGAACGGCTACCTTCAAGTAATTCAGACAGGCTGTGCTCAAATGTTTTACCATTGAATTCAGCTTTCAGAATACCATCTTTCGGCATTGTCACATCAAGAATAACTCCTTGTTGAGCCGGAGTTACCGTATTCGGGTTCTTGCTTGTATAGATCTCAAGCTCTGTTTCTTTTTCAGTAGCTGTAAGAATACGGTTTACTTTTGTTTCGAATACATGTCCTTTTTTCAAATCATCTTCTTGAGGAGATGTGAAAGCTGCCCCGCGGAAACAAGGGATAACTTCATTGATCGTACCTTTATTGATAGATAATTTTCCATCCCAACGTACATAATTCTCTTCACGATTCCATCCGAATTCCATTTTGATTTTACAACGGATCACATCTTCTTTAGGAACCACCGGAGTCATCGGGCCACTCATGCGGGCAATTGTACGGCCATTTTTTACAATATCAACATAATCGATACAGTTTCCGCCTTCAACATTTAAGTAGATACGACGGCTGTTACCGCGAACTACATCACCCATAACCGCATCATTCAACCGGAAGTCAATAGCGATTTTATCACCTGTAGCACAACCTACGCGGCGTGTACGCATCGCATCCCAAATAGCATCACGAGTAAGTGACGGTGCAAGTACGCACATACGTCCGTCACCATAACTACCAGGATATCCGGCATGCTGGTCTGTAGAACCCATGATACCGAATTTATGACCTTGCTCCAAACCGTATAATACGGTTCCTTCCCATTGGCGAGGTCCCATATCAT
>JAVWBH010000381.1:0-2627 GCA_036649595.1 Bacteroidales bacterium | reverse complement strand
GGCCCGAACCCATTACCGTGCGCGGACGCATAGCCCTGCTTGGAGTACGCCTTGAGCTTGTATTAATCACAAACCAAAAGAATAAATGAACCAAAAGAATACTATTTTCGATTGCATCAATGTGATGGTCGATATCGAAACCACTTCCACCGAAAATAACGCCGGCATTCTTTCCATCGCCCTGGTGCCGTTCGATCCTCAAAACGGAGAGTTTTTAAAAAAAGCGGGCGAAGGTGCTGCCAACGATCACCTGCCCGGCGAGCTTGCTCCTCGCTCTTTCTACCCGTCGTTAACGGATCAATTCTTTCACGGCGCGCATTTCGATTCCGAAACGCAGGACTGGTGGAAAAACAAACCGGACAGCGTGAAGAATGAAATTATCAACGATCAAAGGTTTTCATTCTACAACTCAATGCAATCCGTGGAATCGTTTATCCAGATCCTGCGCGACAAATACGTTCACCATGGAGATGCTCCCCGAATCCTTTTCTGGTCGCAAGGCATCGACTTCGACCGCCGAATTCTCGAAAACGCGTTCGAGCGCAACGGCATTGAAATTCCTTGGAAATATTACGATTGGATGGATTGTCGCACCGTAACAACGCTGTTTGGCATCGAGCACGACCGTTCGAAGATCGTTCACAGCGCCTATGCCGATTGCGTCAATCAGATCAACGAACTAATTCAGGCCACCTCGCATCTCGCCGAAAAATAAACAAATACAAACCATTAAAACCCCATACAAAATGAACCCAACAAGCAACGAATTTTTCGAAAAATACACAGACTCGGAATACCTGGTATTCAATATAGCCGACCTGGCGCGCCACCTCGATGAAAACGATATCGCTACGCTCGACCGTATCGGAGCCAAATACGCACAAGGACGCTCGGACGACGGCAAAGGTATCGGCGATTACTTTGTGATCTCCCGCGACAAGGTGCCCCATATCTCCGGCAACGAAGAGTTTTTAACCATTATGGGATGCGCTGAAATCCAAAAACGCGAGATGTTTATTCCCATCGCGTTCAAACCACTTAGCCCGCAAGCCGTAATCCCTGCGCGAAGTACGCGCCACGCCATCGGATTCGACCTGGTTACTCCGCGTGAAGTCGTTATTCACCCGGGGCGTAATCTGATCCCGATCGATCTGGCTGTTGAAATGCCGATGTATGTCGAAGGCAAGATCGAACCGCGCAGCGGATTCTCCCTAAACGGCATGTTAGATGCCTACGGTAACCGCCGTGACGCCGATGTGATTGTCGGCAAAATTGATCCCGATTACCGCCAATGTATCGGCGTGATCGTGAAGAGCAGCGAATCGGAACCGTTCATCATAGCCGCCAAAGAGCGGATCGCGCAAATCACTTTTTACCAAACCGCGCCGGTAGATATCATCGTAACCGATCATTTGTCCGCTCCGGAATCCAACCGGAACGGAGGTTTCGGACATACGGGAAGCAAAGTAGAGTGATAAGGATATTACCCATACAAACACACCTGTTTGCTCCCGGTAGAATATCGGGAGCGAACCGATAAAAATTCTATACAAAATGAACCCGAATCAAAAAAACCTATTCGATAAGGCCAAAGCATACACGCAAAGCGTAAAAGATGCGACGCTCAGAGATTCCGATCCGAATAATGCTTTCGTTGCCGGATATGAAACGGCGGTACGAGAAATAAAACAGGCATACGAAGAGAGTGAAGATGCTTGTGATTTTTTGGATTGGGTAGATGTATTTGTACATGCTAAGCACTGAATCCGGTAACGAAAAACAGATCATATGGTTTGCGATTTGGAGCGATGCTTATCCGGACTACTTATCACCGACAAGCTTAAAAAAACAGGCCTTACAAGCTTTCCCGGATACACTCTTTATACCCTTATAGATCAGTTGATAAGTAGTGATAGTAGGGCTTGACAGCTTATTAAAAACGGACAATACGATTTATAACACGAATAACATGAATACCACTCCACGCCCTACTGGGCTTACATTAGAACAACTTGATCAATTCTACATAGAAGCCGCACAAACATTCATTGACGAGGGTTGGGTCCCCGATGATCAAGATATCAATGAAATAATATCTGACCTTAAAAGAGTAAACCTATTCGACTCCGGCTATGAGATAGCAAAATCGCTTGAACGAAGCTCACTTGTCTGCTATGAGATTGATTCCGAATGCATCTCGTACTTGGATTACTTGGATTGCGATAAAGACGAGTTAAAAACCGAAAACATCAAGCAATGGGTACGAGAGACAAACCCTATTCCCATGTATAAAGTTGGCGATTGCGTTACTGTAATTCATGCGATAAACATAGAAATTCAGCCTTCTCAGGTATTGTGGATACACAGTATTCGCGAAGATACCGCCGAATACGTAGCTTCAAAAAAAGAAAAATCGAATGGAGGTTTTATCATTACTTACGAAAAGATGGAAGTAAATACCTGTCTGGTTAATCCGGTAAAAAAGTGCGGTAATTGTGATTCTTACTGCGAGTGTGTTTTAACCGGTAAGAAGTTAGAAGACAATGCTTGCGATACGTTCGATGGTAGTTATTATCTATTTGAAAAGAACCAGGAGGAATCGAACTGAAAGCAGCAATAACATTAGA
>JAVWBH010000380.1:0-2640 GCA_036649595.1 Bacteroidales bacterium | reverse complement strand
CACCAGCAATCCCCATTTCTCAAACCATTTTACGATATCGGCTTCGATGGCAATCTGCAGGGTGGGATCATAACTGTCGATTTCGCGGATTTCGGCCGGAAGAGGCATCGGCGATATGCCGCCGACATTAAAGCCCGCTTTCAGGCGGTATTCTAATCCTTGTAAATAAGACCAGCGTAATATGTGGGTTTCTCCTTCCGGTTCATTAGCCTTGGCAGTAGAGATACATGCCATAAGCATGAGAATAGCATATGTGATTTTTTTCATCTGTTTTCTTAATAATATGAATCAATACGACATTAAATTATTTTTCTTCGCAAACCAGTTCTACTTCATCAACGATGAGCGTACTTCCTACAGCACCTTCGAAAAAGGCCCCGTCGATACTGGATGAAAATACGATAGACATATTGTATTTAAAGTTTTCCAGCTTTTCGGTTTCCAACTCTTTTCCTGGCAGATATTCGAACAAAAGATTGAACATCGTGAATTTCTCTTTTGGAGAGCGGTCTTTGAGACGGGCGATAGCGATGATACTTTCATGTGTAAGTACATTGTCTCCTGTCAGGTAAAACTTATCGTCTACCGGTTCATAGATAACAGCATAAATATCGGGTTGATCTGTTTTGTCAAGAACATTCATGAATTTATCGGTGAATACCGCCCCCGGAGTATATTTATACCAACCTCTCAGTCGTACCGGTTTCTGAGCAAACGGCAATCCGAATTTGGTAGCACCCAGCGGATTGGTTATCGCATTTGCTGAATTGAATGTTCCGATAAAGAGATTTCCGGCTGCGATAGGCATTTTTACGCCAACGCCAAACGAGCCCGTGCTACGGGTTACCATGCGTACGCCGTTTCCGATCAGGCCGTCGGGTTCGACGGTTGTCGGGAATTTGCCCGGCTCGGATCCCTGGCCCGAAAAGCTGAATCCGCCATTTCCCGATGCCCAGATATATTGTTTATCTTCTTCGGTTTCACCTTGTTCGTAAAAGAGGTAATATTTTCCTTTTTGCTCGAAATGTTCGAAGCTATAGCGGGTTCTTAATTCGGCTAGATTAAAGCGTACGGTGTATTCTTTGCTCCATTTCTTGTCCTGAGAAGTTACCGTGTAGGTCTGAGGAGAGGAAAAGTCGCGTACAGTACCGCTCGCAGGGGTGATAACGGCCCCTTCGGTCAGAAGGAAGGTGGGAGCCAGTGCAGTCAGATCGATAGACGGCTTCGCAAGGAATGTGACCTTGTCATTTTCAAGAATCGGTTCGCCTTTCAGATTGTCATTAGCTAAGGATACGGCTGTGATATCACATTCCGAATTTAAGGGTTCATCTTTTATACAAGAGGTTGTTGTAATTGCAATAATTAATGAAAATAATAATCCTCTAATCTTCATAATGGGATGTTTAAATGTAAAAATCAACATTGAACATGTGTTGTAAGTACGGTTTAATGCGGGGCAAAGTTAATCAAAATGCTTAATTATATATCTTTTTAACACCATATTCACTCAAAACGCGCCATCTTTCAATGAAATCGCCATAATTCACCAAAAGTAGAGAGGTTCGAAAAAGGTATATAAATGGTATGCTTACAGGTTGATGTTAAAAATAAGTTATATATAAATGAAAGAAGCCTGTGTTTAAACAAGAAAACAGAAATCGTCCGGGAGGAGACTTCTGTTTTTATGGGTCTGATATTTATTCGATTACCTATTTTGTCGGATTATTCTTCATTCGGGTCATCATCGAATCCGAATTCAAAGTCAAAATCATCGGCAAATTCAGGTTGTGTAAATTCTTCGATTGAACGTCGTTCTTTTTTCGTAGGACGGCCGGTTCCTTTTGCGCGGTCAACGAATCCCTGGATTTTGCTTAACTCCAGGATTTCATATTGGTCGGCAGGAGTTACATTTTCCATGTATTCAGGCACTAATTTAGCACCCATCCGGCGTTCTGTAAGTTGAAGTACTTTGAAAGAATAGGTAATCGGAGGTTTCCGAACCTGAATTATTTCGCCCACTTTGATCATGCGGGATGGTTTGGCATTGATATTGTTTACCATTACACGATTCTTTTTGCAGGCCTCTACTGCGATCGTGCGACTTTTGAATATGCGCACCGCCCACATCCATTTATCTATTCTGACCTCGTTCTTCATCACTTATTATTAAACTGGTTCATTGTATTCTGAATTCCGGCTAAGCAAAAGCTTTTGATGAGCTCACCGCATACTTCCAGCTTTTCCGGTAGTTCTTTTTCTTGTTCAGAGGTAAAGTTACCCAAAACATAATCAACTTGCGCTCCTTTCGGATAATCATTGCCGATACCAAATTTCAAACGGGCATATTTGTCATTGCCTAATACACGGGCAATGTCTTTCAGTCCGTTATGACCGGCATCGCTGCCTTTGGGTTTCAGACGGATGGTGCCGAAGGGGAGAGCTAAATCGTCAACAATAATCAGAACATTTTCTACGGGTATATTCTCCTTTTGCATCCAGTAACGCAGGGCATTGCCGCTTAAGTTCATGTAGGTGGATGGTTTTAGAAGGACCAACTGGCGGTTTTTGACTTTCATTTCAGCCACCGCGCCGTATCGGCTATCCGTAAAAACAATATTGGACGCCTTGGCTAAGGCGTCC
>JAVWBH010000379.1:0-2649 GCA_036649595.1 Bacteroidales bacterium | reverse complement strand
ACCTGTTATGGTATTGCAAGTTTTTCTCCATGCTTCCGGGCGGTTGCTCAGACCCTCTGTAATTACGTACTGACGGATGCGTAAGAAGTTTAAACCCAGGAGAAAGATTGTGTTATTTAAAGAGAATAATATGATAAAAAAAGTATTGGTAGCAAACCGCGGAGAGATTGCCGTGCGTGTAATGCGTTCTTGTAAAGAGATGGGTATCGCTACAATTGCTGTTTTTTCGGAAGCTGACCGCACTTCGAAACATGTAGCGTATGCGGACGAGGCTTATTGCATTGGGCCGGCTGCTTCAAAAGAAAGTTATTTGTGTATTGACAAAATTCTGGAAGTTGCTAAAAAAGCAGGAGCTGATGCAATTCATCCGGGATACGGTTTTCTTTCTGAAAACTCAACTTTTGCACGTCGATGTACAGAAGAAGGAATTGAATTTATTGGCCCATCGGGTGATACAATGGATATGATGGGGGATAAGATCTCCGCTCGTGTGAAGATGATTGACGCTGGAGTTTCTGTCGTTCCGGGTACCAAAGAGCCTTTAACAAGTGTTGAAGATGCGATTGAGGTGTGTAAGAAAATCGGATTTCCGGTTATGCTGAAAGCTTCGGCCGGAGGTGGTGGTAAAGGGATGCGTTTGATTCACTCTGTAGAAGGGGTAGAAGAAGCATATACTACCGCGCGTTCTGAATCGTTATCTTCTTTCGGAGACGATACGGTATATATTGAAAAATTTGTCGAAGAACCTCACCACATCGAGTTCCAGATTTTAGGAGACAAACATGGTAATGTTATTCATTTGTGCGAACGTGAATGTTCGGTACAACGCCGTAACCAAAAAATCGTAGAAGAATCACCATCTTGCTTTATCACCCCCGAAGTTCGTAAACAAATGGGTGAGCAGGCTGTTGCCGCCGCTAAAGCGGTAAACTATGTCGGAGCGGGAACGATTGAATTTTTGGTTGATAAAAACCGCAACTATTATTTCCTGGAAATGAATACCCGTTTACAGGTTGAACACCCGATTACAGAAGAGGTATTGGGGATTGACCTTGTAAAAGAGATGATTCATATTGCGAACGGCTTGCCGTTGCGTTTCCGTCAGGAAGATATTGTACAGCGTGGTCATGCGATCGAGTGTCGTATTTGTGCTGAAGATGCGAATTTTAATTTTATGCCGTCGCCGGGTGTTATTCGTCAGATTACCGAGCCTCAGGGTATTGGTGTACGTTTGGATAGCTATGTGTATGAAGGCTATGAGATTCCGGTTCATTACGATCCGATGATCGGAAAATTGATTGTTTGGGCGACTACCCGCGAATATGCTATTGAACGTATGCGCCGGGTATTGCATGAATACAAGATTACCGGTGTAAAAAATAATATCGCTTATTTGCGTCGTATCATGGATACGCCTGATTTCGTTGAAGGCCGTTATGACACCGGGTTTATTGCGAAGAACACAGACTTCTTGTTAGAACCCGAAACAGATGGTCAGGAGGAAACAGAAGATGTGGCAATAATTGCCGCTTATATTGACTACTTGATGAACCTGGAAGAAAACTCTTCGGGAAAAGCGGAAGATGATCGTCCGATTAGCCGTTGGAAAGAATTTGGTCGTCAGAAAGGTGTACTTAGAATTTAATAGGAAAGATGGAAATACATATCGGTAAAAGAATTGCAGAAATCGAGTTGCTTTCAAAAGAAGGAAACAAGGTACTATTAACCATCGACGGAAAAGAGTTCGAAGTAGATGTTGTTATGACAGAAAATGGCGTTTGCTCTATTCTGCATAACGGCCGCTCTTATAACGCCGAACTGATTCGTTCGGAAATGAGCAAAAAATATAAGGTAAATACTCATTTTTCATCTTTCGATGTAGAAGTTATCGACACTCAGGCTAAATATTTACGGATGCGTAAAAAAGAGGAGGAGAGTCAGGATGATAAAATTTCTTCGCCAATGCCGGGTAAAGTGGTTAAGATCCTGGTAGCCGAAGGTGACCAGGTAAAAGCCGGTGATACGGTGCTGGTAATTGAAGCAATGAAAATGCAAAGTAACTATAAAGTAAATTCTGACTGTACGATTAAAGAGATCCTTATCACAGAAGGAGACGCGGTAACAAGCGATCAGGTTTTGATTAAGTTGGATCTAACGAAGGAAGCATAATTATGGATAATAACCAGAAATATAAAGCATTTGAGCAGAAGGATCAGGAAGCTACATTAGGCGGCGGACTTGATAAACTTCAAAAACAACACGAGCAGGGCAAATTTTCAGCCCGTGAGCGTATTGAGAAATTGTTGGATAAAGGGTCTTTCAATGAATTGGATAAATTCGTAACACACCGTTGTACAAACTTCGGTATGGATAAGACTAAAATTCCGGGAGACGGTGTCGTATCGGGATACGGTACGATCGACGGCCGTTTGGTTTACGTATATGCATACGATTTTACAGTATATGGCGGCTCTTTGAGTATGGCGAATGCCGGAAAGATCGTAAAAGTACAGCAAATGGCGTTGAAAAACGGCGCTCCTGTAATTGCATTGAATGATTCGGGTGGTGCGCGTATTCAGGAAGGTGTGGAATCGCTGACCGGTTATGCAAATATTTTCTACCAGAACACAATGGCATCGGGGGTGATCC
>JAVWBH010000378.1:0-2656 GCA_036649595.1 Bacteroidales bacterium | reverse complement strand
AGACATTTGGTAAGAATAAACCGTAAAAAATGAGAAATTTTCTAACATTAATCTGTTTTTTAATACCATATTGTTGTCAAGCACAGTTTTTTGATGATTTCTCAGATCTTGATTCCTATAAGAAAAACAACTGGCAGGGAAACAATTCACACTTCAATCTAAGTAACAAAGCTTTACATTTAAATAATGGAGAGCCGCTGTCTACGGGTATAAATCGTAGTTTTTTAAGTGCGCCATTCTTGCCGGGAGCCCAAAATAATTGTTGGCAATTGCATATACAACTGGATTTTAATCCAAGCAGTAACAATTATGTCCGAATATATATTTTAGCCGACCGGCAAGATCTGACCGGCCCGTTAAACGGATATTTCATTCAGGCTGGAGGCAAGGCAGACGAACTTGCTCTGTATAAACAAACCGGACTTGACTTAACTCAGGTAATATATATTCCGAATCGGCTCATCGCAAAAAATATCAATGAAATTATAATTCATGTAAACAGGACTTCAGACACGTGGACACTGGCTTCCCGTCTAAATTCAGAATCAAAAATGCGAACCGAGGGTACTGCCAAAGATCCGGATCCTATTTTATCGAAACCCGGCTATCTGGGCCCGGTATGCATGTATTCAAAAACGAATGCCAAAAAAATTCATTTCTACAAAATACAAAACAATGATTGCGAAAATACGCCGACTGATCCGCCTGTTGTTCCACCGGCAGAAAATGATACGGTGTATATCGGAAAAGAAGACCTGGTAGCAGACTCTGACAAACCGCTCGAAATAGATTCGGTCAGAATCACCTCTGCGAAAAAAATACTTCTTTTTTTCAATCGCCCCATACATATTAGCCGCGCAACGATCCTGATTTCGCCCAAAGGATATACTTTGCAGGCAGCTCCCACTCAATTTAAACACATTATCCATGCCCAAATAACACCCGATCTTGAAAAAGGAATCAGGTATTCGTTGCTGTGGCATAATATTTATAGTCTGGATGAGGTATTGCTTCCTTATACGCCTTTTTCTTTTTTATATCCGGAAGATATCACTCCCGAAAAACCGGAACCTCCCGTCGATCCTTCTGATCCCGAACCGCCTGTAGATCCCGAACCGCCGACTGATCCGGAACTGCCGGAACCGTCGGCCGGAAGTCCGGCTAATTTCGGAGATGTGATCATCTCTGAAATAATGGCCAACCCCAAAGGCTTGACATCCCTGCCGGAAGTAGAATATATTGAGTTATTAAATAAAACAAAAACTCCGCTGACTTTAAAGAAATGTACCTTCTGGTATTCGGATAAGAAAGTGGAAATCCCCGATACCATAATTGCACCGGGTCAATACGTTATTCTGTGTCACGCATCCAAATCGGGACTATTCGGCAAATCGGTTCCGACTGTCGGCGTCACATCTTTTCCTGTACTTGCCAATACCGGCAAGCTGATCTATCTGGAAAATCCGCAAGGAGTATTATTACACTGGATAGAATATTCCGACAAATGGTATGGGAGCACAAAAGCTAAAGAGGGAGGATTTTCGCTCGAAATGATTGATTCGGACTTCCTTTATTCTTCGGCCGAAAACTGGCATGCAAGTACAGCCGGCGACGGCGGCACACCGGGAAAAGCAAATAGTATTGAACAAAAGAATCCCGATCTCGAACCATTATACCTGACCGGGCATTCTGTTACGGGTGAAAACGAATATTCACTATGTTTCTCAAAATCGGTAGACCTGATCTCAGTAGAACAGGCACTTGACCAAAGCGGATACCGCATAAAGATAAAACCGCTCGATTATCCGAAAAACATGCAGATCAGTTTTTCTGCCGAAACAGATAATATACCCGAATACCATCCTGTTTCTTTGCCAGATGTTTCGTGTATCGACGGCATTGTTATGCTCGGACGCGGAGAACTCCTATTCGGGAAATCCGCGAAAATGCAGGAAAGAAGTGTTTGCGTGAATGAGTTGATGTTACGTCCTCTGAAAGATGACATACCGTTTATCGAACTGCTCAATATATCGGAAGAGTTGCTCGACCTGTCTGATTTATATATAGCGATGTTGAATGCTGACTCTACCGTTTCTACTCTTTTACCAATAACTACAGAATCTGTATTATGGGAGCCCGGATGTTATGCCCTTCTTTGTACAGATCCGCTAAATACGATACGGAGATATGATTATCATGGCACACCGCAGTTGGTCAGGATTTCGTCTTTTCCGAAACTCGATCCCGAAACCGGAAGAATGGCATTGACAGATGCCTCCGGGAAGATAATCGAATCGGTATACCTGCGTAAAACCATGTATCAATCCGTTCAGGGATCTTTGGCGGGAATATCTCTTGAACGCAAAGATCCCGAAAAAGATGCGCTCATCGTCGGTAACTGGACTCCCGGACATCACTCTACCGGATTTGCCACGCCGGGATATGCCAATTTCGCTGATACAGAAATTACAGATCCGCTTTCGACAGAAAGAAATGATAGTTATCCGGTACAATTGCTTTATGACAAACTTCTGTTGGAGAAAGGATTGCCCGAATCAGATTTGACCTTAACATATCAGTTTGAAACAACGGGATACAAACTGAATGCTACATTATATACTGCTTCTGGGGTAAAAGTATGCCGGCTCGCGATCGA
>JAVWBH010000377.1:0-2658 GCA_036649595.1 Bacteroidales bacterium | reverse complement strand
GGGATAATGTTGACCGCGATTATTTATCAAAGCCGCGTAAATGGATTGCCTCCGATATCAAAAGGTTTATGCTTTATATTGGTCCGGCCAGTTCGGTTTTTGATTATGCAACGTTTGCCGTGATGTATTTTATTTTCAAAGCAAATAGTCCGGATAACCAGGCTCTTTTCCAGACCGGGTGGTTTGTCGAGAGCCTGTTTACCCAAACATTGATCGTACAATTACTCCGTACAGAAAAAATTCCGTTTTTACAGAGCCGGGCGAGTGCAGTTGTCTTACTTACCTCCGGCTTATTGTTGACAATCGGTCTGATTCTGCCTTATACCGGCGTTGGCCGGTCAATCGGATTCGCTGTTCTGCCGCTTTCCTATTACGGATGGTTGGCGTTGATACTGGCCGGATACTTTGCGGTTGCCCAGCAAATGGAAAATCTTTTTTGCTTCAACAGACCGCTTTTACAGATTAATCCAGCGTTTGTATGCCGCCCCCGTTTACGAACAGAATTTGTCCGCTGACCCATTCTGAAACCGGCGATGCGAAATACAGTACGGCACCGGCGATATCAGAAACTTTTCCCAGCCGTTTGATCGGAGTATGGGCAAGCATCCGTTGTTTGATTTCGGGTGTAAGTATCGTTTGTAAAGCATTTGTTTCTGTTGCTCCCGGCCCGACATTATTAATCCGTATGTTCATTCCTCCGAAATCATAAGCCAGATTTTCTGCCATATGATTCAGGGCGGCTTTCGAGGCTGCATAAGCACTCATGGCCGGGCTGTTGTTAATGCTCGCCATGGATGTGATGTTAATTATGCTGCCATATTGGGATTTGGCCATATAAGGGGCCGTTAACTGGCATAAGCGCCATGCACTGAATACATTCAGGTTGAAAATTCTTTCAAAGTAAGCCCGGTCTGTCTTAAACGGATCTTCTTTGCCCCCTCCGCCGCCGCCGGCATTGTTTACCAAAATATTGATTGTCCCGAATTCTTTTACCGTTGTATCTACCAGCCGTACAAGATCTTCGTCTTTAAGTACATTGCATTCGATTGCAATTGCGCGTCCTCCCTTTTCTATTATCCCATTTGCTACGTTCTGAGCTTTTAACAGGTTCAGGTCACTCACCGCTACAAATGCCCCCGCTTGTGCTAAAATTTCACAGCACCCTTTGCCGATGCCGTCGCCACCTCCGGTGACAATAGCAATCTTACCTTTGAGATCAAATAAATCATGTAAATCCATAATCAGAATATTATAGTCCTTTCGATCGAAAAAACTCGGTCTATCCTAATATAACACGTAGCGACTCCTTTGTTACTGTAAAGAGATCCTAAATAGTGAGTGATATTAGAAAGATGGATTATTATAATAGTTAATGGACCTACTTTACCCAAAGACTTTTCCTTTTTTACACACACCGTACGGAGTTCTCTCTTACACCGTACGCAATCCTTCCATACACCGTACGGAATCCTTCCATACACCGTACGGTGTAAAAGAGAATTCCGTACGGTGTATGGAAGGATTGCGTACGCTACGCGGAAGGATTGCGTACGGTGCGCGCAATCTTCCTGCCTGATAAAAGTATAATGATACCCGAAATTAGAAAATTCGCTTAAGGTGGATATAAACGTATTATATTTACCAAAAATGAGAAAACATTAGAATGACATTTTTAAAGAGAATGCGGTCAAACGTATGGTCGGGCTAATTTCTGGTTGTTAAGAGGGAAAGTTTGCCTCTCCTTTTGGGAATAACATCATCAAATTTGACGAAGAACCGTGAAAACATTAAAGGCGGCACTTGCGTGTCGCCTTATTTTTTTATTATATATTTAGTAAGTCCTTTTATCTTTCCCTTCTTCCGAAAACCTCTTTTCGGATCTTATCCTTATTGCTGGAGAAGGTCAGTGAATCGAGTATATTCTCAAAATTTTCGCGGTCTTTTATATTCGGAGCCATGATGCGTATAACTTCCATTCGGTCGTCGTCAAATGTGTAGAGCGACATGATCCGGATACATTGGGCAGAATTGAAATAGCGATTTTGTATACGGCTGGCGAGCAACTTCATTTGTTTGTCTTTGAAGGTTGCATCTTTTAGTTCCTGATATAATTGTTGAAATTCAGAATTACCCATAACATGATCGGGGTAAACAGGGGCAGGGTAGGCGGGAGGAACTACCGGCAGGGGAATAGCCGGTGTTACAGCCCCTGTGCCCGGATAATGAGTTGGTCTCCGATACCCGTTAAACGTATTCATGTTTACAACCTTGCCGTTGTCAAATCCGATGATAATGATTGTCTCATCTCCGTCGAGGGTTGTTTTGGTGTATTCCCATTCTTCGAGTTCATGATCGAACCGACGGTATTTCGGTTCTCCCATTTGGCTCATGACAGCCTGTTTGGTCATTCCCGGTTCCACATTCATCCATGGGCGCGAGCCCGAAAGCAGAGTGCTGCAACTGGTCATCAAAAAGAGAGCTATAATCGGGAGGAGCGTAATTGTTTTGAACATATTCGTGCTATTTAGATCAGTATAAGATATTCGTTTCTTTATTGAAAGGGCAATGTGCGAAATAAAAAATAAAAGATCAAATAAAAAAGGACAAAAAAAAGCGCTTAAAAATCTTTCGATCTTTAAGCGCTTTCGGTAGTTGCGG
>JAVWBH010000376.1:0-2662 GCA_036649595.1 Bacteroidales bacterium | reverse complement strand
AAACAGCTCTTCACTGATGGCGGCTGTTACTCCCACCAATAAGAGATTGATTAACCATCCGGTAATCGATCCCGTAGTCAGAATCAGGTTCATGGCTTCTTGTGCCTGAAGCTCCTTCATTCGCATCCAATCTTCTGCCGGAGCCAGAAAAGCCGGAAACGTAATCGCTTCATTCCATTTGATAATCATCTCCATACACGGCATGATGGCAATCATACTTGCCAGTGTAAGCATACTGTTTCGCCATCCGGGAGCTTTGTTTAATCCCAGAAAGCGCCAGGGTGCAGGCGAAATTAAATATGCCATCAATACAGTCGGCAATACGAATAAGGAAAGCGCCTGTGTAAATTGCATCCCTTTTAAAAAGGAGGGAGAGAGTAAGAATTCTTCCGGTAGCTGTCCCGAAAAAACAGGTATCAGCAGGATCGGGATCGAAATCAAAAGCATGCCGGCAGCCATCAGGCCGACCAGTACAACCAGACGCCCGAATAATCCGGTCTGCGAAAGAAGGGGAGCATGTGCCATATTGGATAAGCAGTATTATAAAAACAAAACGCCCGGCGGGAAATCCGCAGAGCGTTTTTTGAAAAAGAATGTCCTTAAATCAAATCCTTTATAAACAGGAGTATAATATCCTAAATTTATTTATCATCAAAAGCGAGGACGGGCTTCTTTTACCACCATTGTGCGGCCTTCAAAATCAGCACCGTTTAGTTCTTCAATAGCCTGTTTTGCAGCAGCTTCATTTTCCATTTCAACAAAACCGAAACCTTTAGATTTACCGGTTTCACGGTCTTTAATTAGTTTAACTGAAGAAACTGGAGCGTACTCTTCTAAAACCTGCTGAATGTCTGATTCCTTAACTTTGTAATTAAGGTTACCAATGTAAATGTTCATAAGAAAATAAAAATAAAAATTTATAGAATGTGTTTTTACGAACATCTATGTTCGATATACAAAGGAAGTAATATTTATCGGATTTGCAACTATTTATGAATAAAATTTGTAAAAAAGCGTAATCGTATTATTCAACTTTATGTTTTTGGCCGAAATCGACAAGGTTTACGGAGGCGGATTACTGTTAAAATCATTAATTTCCCTATCTGTTTCTGTTTTTTGATTTTCTTTGCCAGCTGATGAAAAGTCAGGCCTTTATATAAAAAAGTGGTTAATCTGATGAATTCTTTGTTTTGTTTTTAATCCAATTTCATATTTTGTTATGGGCATCCTTATCCGGCATTCTTTTTCTGTGAATACAATCGTTTTATGTTTGTTTGTTTTGTTTGCTACTTCTTGCCGCAAACAGCCTCTTGAAAGTATCCATCAGCTGGAGGAAGTGACGCTGAAGGAAAAAAACGGAATGTCAATAGTGGGAGATTCAACGGCCATGTTAAAGGCTTATCATGATTTTACCGTTTCGCACGATCGGGAGAATGCGATGCGCGCATTGTTTTTTATAGGAGTGGGACAGGAAGAGATCGGAAAAAATAAAGAAGCGCTCATGACATATAAGGAAGCAGCGGTTATTGCCGAGGATGCCGAGGATGATTATTGGTGTTCTTATTTATATAGTAAGATCGGATTTATGTATGTAGCCGGCTATGATGTGCCTACCGGACGCCGGTATTTTATGAAAAGCCTGGAGGCTGGACGCGATATCCCGATGGATAGTACTGATATCAGTTTTCAGCTGCAAATCGGAAAAACGCTTTTGTTTTGCTCTGAGCCCGAACTGGCTCTTACTTACCTTCTCCCTTTGCAGAGCCGGGTGCCTGCCGCCGATCTGCGTTATACTAAAATTTACCGGAATATCGGAATTGCTTATTTCGATTCTGATCAACTTGATAAATCAATCGCTGCGCTTAACGAGGTGTTGCGTTATGAGCGTAATCTGGACCATATTTTAGTGGCGAAAATGACATTGATGCATGTTTATACCCATAAAAATGAGAAAGAAAAGGTAATCCGCTATAAGACCGAGATCGAGGAGATTTTGCCACAGATAGACAACCTTGATTTGCGGCAACAGTTTTATGCCCTTAATTCATGTATACATGCCATCGACGGCGATTTCCTGGATGCTTTTGTCGAGATGCGCCTTTCTTATTTATGTGAAGACGATAAACTCGAATCGCTGGGGAAAGCCTCTTTAGATGAGATCCTTTTACAAAATTATCAAGACAAGATCACCTCCGAAAATAAGACACTGAAAGCAAATTACCGGCGGGCGATATTGGTTTCGGCCGGTATATGGATGGCTACCAGTACGGCATTTTATTTGTATAAGCGCCGTCGTACCCGCAAATTATATGATCTTGAGCGTAAAATAGAATTGCTCGAAGAGATGGCCGGGCGTAGCTCTGAAGAGTCGGCCGAATTTAAGGATATGATTATTCGCGATCTCGAAATAATTAAACGGATCTCCCTGTTTAAAAGCCGGCATAGTAAAAATGAATCTTTTATAGACCAGTTTAACCGCCTGGTAACGGTTGATAAAAAGAACCCATTCGAATTGGAATGGCAGAAATTATATGTCGATGTGGATCGTTTATATAATAATTTCTATTCCCGACTGACGGATTTGACTGCCGGGCTTTCTGAAAAAGAGATTCAGTTGTGTTGTTTGATGAAGATCGGTTTTAAGACGGATGAGATTGCCGCC
>JAVWBH010000375.1:0-2676 GCA_036649595.1 Bacteroidales bacterium | reverse complement strand
CTTTAGCTTATTTGCTATCTCTGCCAATGGTACGGATGAGATGTTATTACCTTTTACGCATACCATACGCCCGAAGTCGCGCTTTACGATCAGTTCAGTTGCATGGCCTCCCAGGCGGGTTGCCAATATCCGGTCAAATGGCGACGGATTTCCTCCCCGCTGTATATGTCCCAATACGGTTTCGCGTGTTTCGATCCCGGTTGCCTTGGATATTTCCCGTGCGATGAATTCTCCGGCTTTATGCTTGTCGGGAGTTTCAATACCCTCCGCAACGACAACGATAGAGTATGGTTTTCCTTTAGCTGCCCTTGCCAGTATAAATTCATTAACCCGGTCGAGATCATATCCCAATTCGGGGATCAGGATTACATCACCCCCGCCGGCCATTCCCGCATGAAGGGCAATCCACCCCGCATGATGTCCCATTACTTCAATGACCATTACCCGCTTGTGAGAACTCGCGGTAGAGTGTAGCCGGTCTATCGCTTCAGTAGCAATATTTACCGCTGTATTGAATCCGAAGGTAAGGTCTGTACCGTAAATATCATTATCGATTGTTTTGGGTACTGCAATCACATTCATACCCATTTCAGATACTACGTTCGCTGTTTTCATGGTTCCGTTGCCGCCAATACACACAACACAATCGAGCTCCAGCTCCCGGTATTTTTCCATCAGCCTCTCGCAAATTCCGTCTTCATTGGCCTGAAGTTGTTTCCGGAAGGGTTTTTCCCGGGACGTTCCTAAAATCGTCCCTCCCAGATTTAGTATTCCTGATAGTGAGCGCTCTGAGAATGGCTCTATATCACCCGACAGAATTCCTTTAAACCCGGAGTGGATTCCCACGACTTCCATTCCGTAATGCATGATGGCTGTTTTCCCGACGCCCCGTATTGTGGCGTTAATACCCGGACAGTCACCTCCTGATGTAAGTATACCTATCTTCATGTGCTATACCTTCTAAGTCATTTTATGTATTCAAAGATAATAAACTAAATTTCTTAATAAGTGATAAAACAAAGTAAAAACGAAGGGGTAATTCCCTTTGTACGAGCAAAAAATAGAAATAACAAGTTTAAATAGTATTCCGGCAGGTGTTCGTATTGATTAATTTCTATTTTTGCAATCTACTATAACCGTCAGACGATGAAATTCTTTTCCGGAACGGTTTTCCGGCAGATACGGCCGATATAAAAAGTAGAAGATTTCATCAGAAAACGTAAAAGAATATATTCGATGAATACAAAGACCAAACTCCTCTCATTTGCCTTTTTAAAACGGCAGCGAGAGATTGAACGATACCATACCGATGCGGAAATAATACAGCAGAACCAGCTTTTTCATCTGTTGGGGGCTGCCCGGGCGACCGAATGGGGCGAAAAATACGCCTACCATACCATCGAATCTTATGACCAATTTGCCAAGCGTGTACCCCTGCAAACTTATGAAGAAATAAAACCCTATGTCGAACGTATGTTGCGCGGTGAACAGAATCTGATCTGGCCCACAGAGGTACGTTGGTTTGCCAAGTCATCCGGAACGACCAACGATAAAAGTAAGTTCATCCCCGTTAGCCAGGAAGCGCTTAAAGAGTGTCATTACCAGGGCGGCTGGGATACAGTAGCTCTTTATCTGCAACAAAATCCGGAAAGTAATTTCTTTTCGGGAAAAGCCCTGATCCTGGGAGGTAGTCATAAGCCTGACGAGTTGGCTCCCGGAATCCATTACGGAGATTTATCGGCCGTGCTTATTCAGAATATTAATCCCTTGCTTGAATTTATACGTGTGCCCGGAAAAGAGATTGCCCTGATGAGTGAATGGGAGGCAAAGCTTGAGGCAATGGTGCAGAGTACCTCGAAAGAAAATATTACAAACCTATCCGGAGTACCTTCCTGGTTTTTGGTATTGATTAAGAAGATTTTGGATCGCGAAGGAAAGAAATCATTACTCGACGTATGGCCTAATCTGGAAGTATTCTTTCATGGCGGAATTAGTTTTGATCCGTACCGTGAGCAATATAAGCAATTGATACCATCTGATAAAATGCACTATATGGAAACATATAATGCTTCGGAGGGATTCTTTGGTATCCAGAACGATATGGCAGACCGCTCTATGTTGCTGATGATCGACCTGGGTATTTTCTTTGAGTTTATACCTTTGGAAGAGATTGACCAACCGCAACCGACGGTTGTCCCTTTGTGGAAAACCGAGGTGAATAAAAATTATGCGGTAGTGATCTCTACGAATTCGGGACTATGGCGCTATATTATCGGCGATACGGTGAAATTTACTTCCGTTAATCCTTATAAGTTTGTGATTACCGGCCGTACTAAACACTTCATCAATGCGTTTGGCGAGGAGTTGATGGTTGCAAATGCCGAGAAAGGGATTGCGAGAGCCTGTGAGGCTACCGGTGCTATTGTAACGGATTATACAGCTGCCCCTACTTTTATGAGTGAAAATAAGAAGGGCCATCATACCTGGATTATCGAGTTTGAGAAAGAGCCTGCATCGCTCGAATCTTTTGCCGACATTTTGGATCAATCTCTTCAAGAGCTTAATTCGGATTATGAGGCGAAACGTTACAAGGGACTATTCCTTTCTCGTCTGGAATTGATAAAAGCGCGTAAAGACTTATTCCACGACTGGTTGAAGGAAAAAGGCAAACTGGGT
>JAVWBH010000374.1:0-2686 GCA_036649595.1 Bacteroidales bacterium | reverse complement strand
ATGAACCAGTATGATTCAATCGAAGCCAAAATGTCTGACTACGATAAGGCTTTTATCCAGTCGAATAACAATAGCCTTGCCGGAACTTATGTTTTATCTCGTTCATTGAGCAGCATGTCTGCCGAAGAGGTTGAGAAAGTATTGGCAACAGCCACTCCTGCATTCAAGGCTACTCCGTTAATGACGAAAGTAGATAACTTCCTTGCTGCAGCTAAACGTAGCGCGATCGGTGCTGAATATACAAATCTGACTATGTCAGATCTTGAAGGGAAACAGATCTCTCTTTCGGATTACATAGGAAAAGGTAAATATGTATTGGTAGATTTTTGGGCGTCATGGTGTGGTCCTTGCCGTCAGGAAATGCCGGTAGTTGTGGAAGCGTATAAAAAATATGCAGATAAAGGTTTTGAAATCGTAGGTGTTTCTTTCGATAGCAAACAAGATGCATGGGCAAAAGGTGTTGCTGACCTGGGCATGACATGGCCTCAGATGTCAGACCTGAAAGGCTGGAAATGTGAAGCTTCAACTGTATATGGTATTCGCTCGATCCCTGCGACATTATTGTTTGATCCGCAAGGAAAAATTATCGCGAAGAATCTTCGTGGTGAAGAACTGGATGCAACTTTAGCAAAATATCTAAAATAAAATCCCGTATCGTTTGATATAAAAGGAGCCCTGTTTTATTTCTCACTGAGATTTAAAACAGGGCTCCTTTTCTTTTTTAGGCATATTGACCTTACCCTATCCCGGATCGCTCATGCCCGGAAGAGGGTTTCTATTTCCCGAGACCTTTCTTATTTTCCGCGGCTCTGACTTCCCATGGGTCTAGGCAATACCTTCTGGACCCCCCGAAAAAAGCTCCCGTGTAAAAATCAAAATAGCTCCTGTAAGAGAGACTACCCTGCAAGTATCCTGGCAATCATACCTGAGAAAATTAAAAGTAAACAATCTGACTCTTTGAATGGTTATCTATAGAAAAACAGGAGTCTTATGTTATTAGAAATACCAACACCCGATTTTTCAGATAAAGTATTGAAAACAGCCCGTCAGGCTCTTTCGGATGCCGGAATCTCTCCCGGACAGACCGATTTGTGGGATCGGATGCTGATTTTCGCATCGATATTATTACTGGCTTTTCTGATTTATCTTCTTTTTAATAAGGTGCTGATCCGTATTGTTCATAATATCGTTACCCATACCACGACTCGATGGGATCTGATCCTTTATAATAATAAATTTTTCAGGCGTTTTTTCGGGCTCATACCTCCCATAACCATTTTGTTGCTTTTGCCACTGGCATTTTCGAGTGATTATGCCAAACTGCTCAACTGGCTCGAAAAGGGGATCAGCATTTATGTTACGATAATTTTTGCCCGTATTCTTATTTCGGCACTCCAGTCGGCTTTCGATTATTACTTGTTAAAACAGGATATAAAGGCCAGTCCGTATAAAGGGGTGGTTGAGATGGGGCGTTTGTTTATCATTATCATGGCCTGTCTGATAATCGCGGGGGTATTGATGAATATTAAGATCAGCCATGTTGTTACCGGCCTAAGTGCTTTTGCTGCCGTGTTGGTATTGGTTTTTAAAGATACATTGCTTGGATTTATAGCCGGTATTCAGCTTGCCCAGAATAAGATGATCCATATCGGCGACTGGATTACCGTACCCAATACCTTAGCCAATGGCACGGTAACGGATATCTCTATCCTGACGGTTTGCGTTCAGAATTTTGATAACACCCTGGTTTATGTTCCGGCATATACCTTAGTAACGAGTTCTTTCCAAAACTGGATCGGGATGTCGCAATCGGGAGTACGCCGTATCAAGAAATCAATTATACTCGATGTCCATTCTATTACCCGTACTACACCTGAAATACTAGAGAAAGTGTATGCCGATCCGTTGATTCAGCAATACCTCACGCAAGAGGGATTAACCTCCTTGGAGCAAGATATCAAGACCGATCACAAAGCGCTTCAAACGAATCTCGGACTGTTTCGCGTGTGGGTAACACTCATGCTGAAAGAAGATGAAAAAGTGAGTAACGAGCCCTACCTGATTATTCAGGATCTACCGTCGGACGGAGCCGGATTGCCATTACAGTTTATTTTCTTCATCAATACGACCGACTGGAACTTGTATGAAAAAATCCAATCGCGCATTTATGAACAGATGATGAGTGTATTACCTGAATTCGGGCTGCGCCAGTTCCAGTTTAACCAATGGGTAGAAACATCCCAAAATCCGGTTAAGCAAAAAATTGACAATGGTACGGCAAATCCGTCAGCCACTGCCAATCCGAAGGCCTCCTAATCGGCAGGCCTGTATATCTCATGAGTCGGCAATAAGATAGAACCAAACTCATTCATCGCATTAAAAAGCATGATCAGTTGAAACTCATGTATCATAGATGCCGGGATATCGCGCTCAATAAGCATGGCCCGATCCAGTAGTTGTGCCCGCTTTGTGCCTTTCAATAGGGGATGAGCGGGAGTGATCCAATGGTATCCGTCAAAAAGCGCTACATTACAGAACGTAGTGTCGGTTACCAGGCCGTTTCGGATAATCAGAGCATCCGAGCAGTTGCCAGCCTGTGCTTTCAGTTTATTGAGTGCACTCCGGTCGGTACTTTTATAGGCGTATTCAATCTGATTGTTTTCAACGATCATCAAATTCCGTATTA
>JAVWBH010000373.1:0-2699 GCA_036649595.1 Bacteroidales bacterium | reverse complement strand
CCTGAAGTATCTTAAACAGATGAATCAGCAAATTAAAGAAGCTGAGCGATCTTTGGAAGAATCTATCCGAAACGAAGAGTTGCATCAGTTAATGCGTTTTGAAAAATGCCTGGTTTATTTTATTACCTCTTTACGGGGAAATGAGGTGTTGCTGGCCCGTCTGAAAAAATATTTGCGCACTTCGGGTGCGCCGTTTGACGACGACCTGCTGGATGAGGTGGAAATCGAGTTGCAACAGGCATATACAACGGCTAATATCTACAGTGATATTCTGGCCGGGACGATGGATGCTTATGCATCGATTATTTCGAATAACCTGAACGTGATTATGAAACAACTAACGTCGGTATCAATCATTCTGATGATTCCTACCTTGGTTGCAAGTATGTACGGAATGAATGTCCCGAATAACCTGGAGGCAAATCAATATGGCTTCTGGATAATTATTTTGGTTTCTATTTCTCTCTCTTTATTTGGAATATGGATGTTTAAACGACATAAGTTTTTCTAAATATAAAAATGCGGGTGTATCCGGAAATAATCCGATACACCCGCATTAATTTATAAAATGCCTGCTTTTTTAGCGAGGCGGAAAAGATTCGCTATTCGAAAAATATTTCATGAACTGCGTCCGCTCGAAATAATTCTCATCTTCAAAATTGGCAAAGTTTAATCTGCCTCTGAATTGCTCAATCTGCTGGAAATTATTTGTATTCATCCAGTCTGTCAATTCGCCAAGCATTACTGCGATAATATCCGGACCCTCTTTATAGATAGCCGAACATACCTCAGCCGCTTTCGCGCCGACTAAAAGTGATTTGATCAGATTTGCCCCGGTATGTACTCCTCCCGATGCGGCAATGTCGAGTAATGGAATAAGACCGGAAATAATACCTACCCAACGCAATGTTTCATGAAAAGTAGATGGTTCTGAAAAGATCGGTCCCGGTGCAAAAGCCATATTCTTGATATTGATATCCGGCGTATAAGATCTGTTGAATAATACCACTCCGTTGCCGTCGTTGTGTTGTATTTGATTTGTCAGCCCTACCAGATTTGTAAATTGCCGGCTTAGCTTCATAATTACCGGAATTTTCAGGATTTTTTTCAAAGCCGCGAGTATTTCCAAATGTAATAATTCCGTCTGGCCATGGTGAAACTCCTTGTCGGTATTGACAAGCATAATGTTTACCTCCAGCGCGTCAGCCCCGGCTTCTTGAATCTGGGTGGCGAAATCGGTCCAGTTACGCATCGTATGGCAATTGATGCTGGCGATAATCGGAATATGGCATTGGGTTTTGCAATCTTTGATTAACTGAAGGTATTTACCTACATGGTCTGTCGTGATAAAGGTTCGTAAAAAATCGAGTGCCTCCGGGTAATCGGAGTCATTTTTACTTAATTCCTCTTGTACATTCATCATGATCTGTTCTTCAAACAGAGATTTCAGTACGACTGCCCCCGCGCCGCAATTTTCCAGTATTTTCACCTTATCGGCTGTATCTGTAAGCCCGGAACTTGAAATAATAACAGGATTTCGTAAAGAAAGCCCTGCAAAGGTAACTGCTGTATCAACTTTATTCATAAGTGGTTTTGTATTGATTTTTTATCTATAACAAAATCCACGGAGATTAGTTGAGCAGATATCCTTTGCAGGGCTTTATATTTTTCTGATAATTTAATAATTACGTTCTCCGAAAATGCTGCTGCCAATGCGAACCATGGTGCTTCCTTCTTCTATGGCAATCGGATAATCATCACTCATGCCAAACGAAAGCTCATTAAAATATTCATCTTTTGAAAAGAAATTCCCTTTTAGAAAATCGAAAAGGTCATGTAATATTTGAAATTCAGTTCGTATTTGCTGCTCATCTTTCGTAAATGTAGCCATTCCCATTACTCCCCGGATACGCACATTACTCCATTCGGTATGCGGGTGTTCGGTCAGCAGGGCGATTGCTTCGTCGGGCGAGAATCCGAATTTGGTTTGCTCCCGGGCAATATGAATCTGAAGCAGTATATCGATCGTCCGTCCGTCGCGCATCGCATTTTTATTGATCTCAAGCAGAAGCCGCAATGAATCGACACTGTGAATCATTGCAACAAAAGGCGTAATGAATTTCACCTTGTTTGTTTGCAGATGGCCAATGAAATGCCATTGAATATCAGCTGGTAACGCTTCTTGTTTTGCCGTTAGCTCTTGTACCTTGCTTTCGCCGAAAACACGTTGCCCGATTTCGTATGCGCTACGGACAGCCTCTATGGGCTGAAATTTCGAAACAGCTACTAATGTAACATGTTCCGGAATCGTTTTGCGGATTTCCGTCAGATTTTGTTGAACCGGAGTCATGATTATGCCTGATCTTCTGGTGAAACATATGGATATACATCCATAATCAAGGTTTCGGTGATAGAGGCTATCTCATAATCGGCCAATGTTCCGAGCATACCCTGGGTTAAGCCCTCGAGTGCTTTTGCCAGATCCGTAGCTTGTACCATCATATTGCTGGCTGTTTTTTTCTCCATGCCGCTTTTTTCATCCAGCGTGATGAAGTTTACTTTGCATTTGTACCAGCGGTCGCCTGTTTCGTCAAAAAACATTTCGTTGATTTTCGCTTTCTTGATGTTAGCGATTTCAAACTCCCCGGTGATGAATGGCGTAATTTCTTTAATTATACGCGCTTCTGCTTCTGTAAAAG
>JAVWBH010000372.1:0-2719 GCA_036649595.1 Bacteroidales bacterium | reverse complement strand
CTGTAGATCCTGACGTTCGTCCGAAACAATTCCTAATTCAGGTATATGAATATATGTGATTCCCAAACCTTCACAAGCATCACTTAATTGTTTTCTTGAAAACCCGAATTTTTGACTATATGAATTTTTCCTAACATCACATAATACAGAGATTCCATTTAGGATCAATTTAACCATGTATGACTCAAGACTTATACCCTCATAACCAATTGTAAACAAACATTTTTCAGAAAAACTCCTCTTCTGACTAAGTACTTTTATTTTCTCATCTTGAGTTAAAGTCGAGTCTATAATTGTACTATTGATTGCAAAAAAAGGGTACTTCAAATATGTTTTTCGAATCAACTCTTGAGCATTCAATTGGGCATATTGATTGTATATTTCATTAATAGCACCCACATCGTCTCTCTTGATCAAAGAAAGACAATCAGTTTTTGGATCAATAATATAATTAGTACAATTCTTATTCCTTACAATTTTAAGAAAGCCTTTCTTTTCCAACGCACCTAAATCATAATTAGCCTGAAAAGAATAACATCCAAATTTATACGGAACGAAATCATATGCCTTATCCTTCTGCAATCTAGTCATTAAAAAAAGATATTTCTGAAGGACGGTAGCTCCTAAAGTACCACCAAAACGCTGAATTAATGCAAGTAATATTTTTCTTCTATAATATGTCATGACGCTGTAAAATTAAGCTTTTTTTTATTTTGATTATCATTTTGATTATAAAAATAATAATCAAAATGATTCTTCAGATATAACATAACTCCTTGTAATTCGGTCGTCTTTTACCCCCATTTTCAAACGCAAAAACACCCAATCAACTGATTTACAACCAAAATAACCCCAAAATCGAAAACGCCGAACTCGTGAACACTCTCAGCGAGGCGACCCGCTCTACTCTGAACTTGCAATTGCAAGTGATCCAAAAAGAGGAAATATGAGCCGTCACCCCTCTCAATCACGGAGGTGACCAAAAGCAAAGCCGACTACGCATCTCGCGCAATCGGCTTTTATATAAAGGTTTGAATAAAATATTATAGTGTGGATCCGCCTCCCCTACGATTCAACAACCGTAACCAAACCTTACGGCATAATAGGTATTTGAAGGCATCCGTAAAGTTAGTGGATTCTTTTGGCAAACGGTAGTCCGGAAGATTATCTCCTTTCTTTTCTTTGACCACCAATCCATCTGTTTTTGATCCGGACGCTATCTTAGATGGGGTCTTCTCCATCTGGGCTATTAAGCATGGACAGTTATTCCTATCGATTAGCAACTGAGGCAAACGTTTGTTGTTACCAGACATCAACTCCATCATAAAGTTATATTCGGCATTCGATCCGATATTACCCTGTCCAATACTCATAAGCTGCACACTCCATCCCGTGCGATTACCATCAGCATCGTATTCGATATTCTTTTTAATCTGCCCGGCCACGTCCTGCCCTACCTTATGAAAGTTATTGGCTGCACGGTCGTAATACAGCTTCAGGATCTTCCGGCGTTGTGGCTTATAGAAAGTAAGGAACTGATCACACAGCTCACGTATATAGTCAGGTGGCAATGTATAGAGTTCCTTCAGGATACGATACGTGTTGCCTTTCTGCTGTCCGAATACCATCCATAAGGTTTTCCCGATATCCAATCCTCCCTCAATAGGTCTGTCCATATCCAAGTACTTGAGCATTCGACAATCCGGATCCGCGCCGAATGGCAGCGTATCGATGTATTCGTTATTATTGCCATCTGCATAAAAATGGCGTTCGGTAAGATTAACATAGAAACGATCACCCATTGACAATTTCGGAATGATCGATAGGATATTAGTAAGAACACCTTCCAAGCCTACAGAAAATTCATCATCGAACCAATCGAGCGAAAGAATATCCACATTGATAAACGACGATGCGATTACAAAGAAAGAGTTTCCCTTACGTACCCGGCACCAACGTTCATACCACCGCTTCATATTGCGTTCGGCAAGCAAAATCTTGTGGGCATTCTTTGTTTCGAGGGCTGCCGCATACTCCATTTTTGTTTCGTTATATACGAATCCTACACGGAGCATATCGAGTATTTTACTCTTATCATTCTTCTTTGCATACTTCAGCATCCAGTCGTACTCTCCGATTCGGTTCGGATCAGGCATATCGGATGTAAAGGTTTGTGACCGGTAAAACACACAATTTCCGTATTTCACACGATAACCACGCACCGCTTTGATCAGATTGGCAATCCTGGCTTCCGGGAAATACTTTACTTCATCACCGAATATACCCACAAACGAACGTCCGGCTCCGATAGATGGGCGATCTAATGAAATAAAGGTAAGATTGAACCCATTGAAGAACACCATCGTATTCTTCCAGGAAGAAAGGATATTGTACATCTTATCACGCCACTCTTTCGGGGGTTCCTTATCGATCACATAATGTACGCCTTCTTCCCATCCGTTCATACGGAAACCCTCCTGAAGTGAAGGGATAACGTTCTTATGCAAGTTGGAATAGGTATCGGATGCCCAGGCAAACGGTGCGCCCGGGCAATCGTATACAGCTTCCTGCAATCGTTCGACAGTAAAACTGGTTGTCTTGGCCGATGCACGCCCCATTAACCCGTAAAAGTTGGTAGGCATCATCAATGCGCATAATTGGGAGAGCCAGTTGGCATACCGGATCTCCACATCGCTACGATTCGAACTGAGTTTTTTCT
>JAVWBH010000371.1:0-2732 GCA_036649595.1 Bacteroidales bacterium | reverse complement strand
CCTTGCCATTGTTGTAAGTTGGCTTTCCTATAATTCGATATCTTCTCTTTTCGTAACCTACTTAACAATCCTTCTTTCTACCGTTTATTTTTCTTCTTTATTATTTTACAGCGTAGAGCAAAATCTTAATCCGCTGGTTACGCAATACAGCGATTCGTTGTGGTGGGCATTTATGGACGTAACAACAGTCGGATCAAACATTTATGCAGTAACCAGTTTCGGCAAAATATTATCAGTCGTACTGGCAGCAATGGGAATGATGATGTTCCCTATATTTACGGTGTATATAACAGATCGTGTAACTGCCGAAAATAAGAAGAAACGCGAAGCATTTGAACAGTTGTACAGAAGTGGCAGAATACCGGCAGGCGCATCACAACAAGAGATAAGCGATATTGCGGCAAGCGAACCGACAACCGATGATGCGAAGGATAAGAAGCAAGAAGATAAAGGCTAATCCTAAATTAAGAAATATTCCAATTAACCGAAACAACGTAACAGTTACTATATTTTATTATATTTATAATAAAAATCAATACATTCGGATTCAGAAAAAGGGATGTACCCGGTTTATAAAAACCACAAGGTACATCCCTTTTTTTCGATCTGATCGTTATTGAGCGTCGATTATAAATTCTCAATTTCTCTTAGCCATACAGCCGCACTGGCATCACTCGGCATACGCCAGTCGCCTCGCGGAGATAAAGAAACAGAACCAACTTTCGGTCCGTCGGGCATACTCGAGCGTTTAAATTGCTGAGCGAAGAAACGGCGAAAGAAAATATGCAACCACTTCTTAATCACCTCATCACTATGGATACCGGCAAAAGCATAACGGGCAAGATAGAAGATCTTACGCGGAGCAAAACCATTATGTATAAAGTTATACAAGAAAAAATCATGCAACTCGTAAGGGCCTACCAAATCTTCTGTTTTCTGGGCGATATCTCCATTTGTATCCGCCGGAATTAATTCCGGACTGATCGGAGTATCAAGAATATCGAGTAAAATTTCTTTGGCATGCTTCTCAATACGATGTTCTGCAACCCATTTGACCAAATATTGTACCAAGGTTTTCGGAATACTGGCATTGACACCATACATTGACATCTGGTCGCCATTATAAGTAGCCCAACCCAGTGCTAGCTCAGACAAATCGCCCGTTCCGATCACCATCCCGTTAGTTTGATTGGCAATATCCATCAAAATCTGGGTTCGCTCGCGTGCCTGTGAATTCTCGTACGTTACATCATGAACAGAGCTGTCGATACCCAGATCTTTAAAATGCTGAAGGCAAGCATCTTTAATGCTGATTTCGCGAATAGTGATCCCCAATGCCTTCATCAGGCTGATCGCATTATTATACGTTCGGTCTGTGGTGCCAAATCCGGGCATCGTTACTCCGACAATACGCTCGCGGGATATTTTAAGCTTATCAAACGTTTGTACGCAAACCAATAAAGCCAGGGTAGAATCAAGACCGCCGGAAATTCCGATCACGGCTGTCTGAGAATGGGTATGATTCATTCGTTGAGCCAAACCACTTACCTGGATCAGAAAAATTTCTTCGCAAATCTCATGCATCTCTTTAGCAGACGGCACAAACGGATGAGGATTCACCGACCGGTTTAAAGGATAATTACCCTCTGTAACAGGCAGAGAGAATGGAATATGCCGACATTTCAAATCCAGATTTTTATCCAATGAAAGGAAAGTTGTCGTACGACGGCGCATTCCTTCCAAACGCTGAATATCGACATCCGCAATTATCAACTGCTGATCGAAGCAAAACCGCTCAGACTCACGGATGATAGAACCGTTTTCCGCAACAATTCCGTTCCCGGCCAAAACCACATCTGTAGTCGACTCTCCGAATCCGGCAGACACATACAAGTAGGCAGACATCGTCCGGGCCGATTGCTGGGATATAAGTTTACGCAAATATGTATTCTTCCCGACAAGTTCATTACTGGCAGAAAGATTTATTAATAGATTAGCCCCTTGCAGCGCTTGTTTGGATGAAGGCGGGATCGGAACCCACAGATCTTCACAAATTTCAATTCCGAAGCTAACGGATTTGTGTTCAAAAATAAGATCCGTACCAAATGGCACCTGCTGACCGCACAACTCAATGGTATCTACCTCAGCATCACGGCCTGATGTAAACCAGCGAGCCTCGTAAAACTCGCTATAATTCGGCAAATATATTTTAGCGGCAACGCCTAAAATTTTACCTTGAACAAAAGCTACCGCGGCATTATACACTTTATTACCTACAGCTACAGGCAATCCTACAACTTGCAATAAAGGGAGCTCTGCTGTATTTTCAATCAGGATCTGCAAGGTTTTTTCAGTCTGCTCCAATAAAAAAGGCTGTCCAAACAGATCTCCACAAGTATATCCGGTCATTGACAACTCCGGAAAAGCAATGATGGAAACGCCTTTCTCTGCGGCCTCACGGCTTAAACGCTCCATTTGTTGAATATTATAGAAGCAATCGGCTACTTTCACCACCGGAACGGCAGCCGCAACTTTAATAAATCCGTAATTCATATTCATCAATTATATTTTTATACTCAAAGATACTGCTTTATTAAACCCGTTGGATCAAGAATGGGATTTTTCACAGTTTTACCCCATTTAAAATGAATATAAATAACCAAAAACAGGCATGAAAAGGCCCCAATTTACACATGTAGGTTAATTTTTTGTTTAATAGATTTTATTTTGTA
>JAVWBH010000370.1:0-2739 GCA_036649595.1 Bacteroidales bacterium | reverse complement strand
CGGATTGTTCCCTTGTGATCTTTTACAATTTTCATCACATATGCCAACCCTAAGCCGAAGCCCTTGACGTTATGTAAATTACCGGTGTGAACCCGATAAAACTTTTCAAATATCTTTTTTAAATCCTCCTTCTTAATTCCGATACCGTTATCCTGAATCGAGAGCTCAAATTTATCGCCTTCATTTCTTGTTTTTACAATCAGATGCAAGGGCTCATTCTCCTTGGCATACTTGACCGCATTATCCAATAAATTAAATACGACATTGGTAAAATGCATTTCATCCAACATAACCATCGACTCTTTCGCATTCAGGGCTGTCTCTATGGTACCTCCGTACCTTTCAACTTTCAAGGTAAAAGTACTAACCACATTCGCTACGAGTTCGTTTACGTCCAGCTCATTTAATTTCAACGAAGTTTTCTGCCTGTCAAACATCGACATTTGCAAAACCTTTTCTACCTGAAATCTCAATCGCTTGGTCTCATCATTTATCACGCCGGAGATATGTTTAAACATTACCGGGCTTTTTCCCACTTCCGGATCATTTAGCATTTGTGCTGCCAACGAAATGGTTGAGATAGGAGTTTTAAACTCATGAGTCATGTTATTAATAAAATCATTTTTCATTTCAGTCAGACGCTTCTGACGAAAAGCGATTACAATCGTAAATAAGAAAGTAATCAGCATGATGACTGTAAAGATAAACGAAGGAATCATAAATTTAATAGAAGTAAAGATATAATTCCGCTGTGTTGGGAAATTTACCTTCAAATAATTCAATCTTGAAGGCGGATCATTTGGAAAAAGGATCTGAGTATAACTTTCCTTCTCTTTTTCCTGATCAAAATCCCGTGTCCGATACACTAAATGGCCATCTTTGTCAATGATCGCAAACTGATATGGCAAATTCAATCCGTTATTTTGTAAATCAGTCTTCAGATAATCATTCAACTTTTTTACATTAATCCGTTCCATGACAGGACGCGAACTGGATTTTGACAATATCTTAAAAACAACTTCATCAAGCAATGCCTTTTGATACAGATATTGTCCTTTTAAAATATCCTGCATCGCTTTGGATGTACTGCTAATGGTATTACTACCGTGTCTTGGAGAAATCGACACCCGACGTTCGATCGTATCTGTTGAGTATCCCTTAAACTCAAAATTCGAAATTGTGCCGTCGGCATTCATAATTGCGAAATGATCTTTTTGGATATACTCCAACTGACTCGCCCTTTCACCATCTCTGTTTAAAGAAGATAACAGCTTCTTCTGCGTCTCTTCAATATCCTCATCCAGATAGCGGCGGGTTTCTTCCCACTCCAGACTCTTCGACACCCGATATAAACTACGTTTTACAGCTTCATTAAACTGCTCATTACGCATTTTAACCATGGCATCCATATAACTAATCTGCAGGTAGAGAAGTCCTATAAAGGTTAAGCCCATGATCAGGACTAATAACCAAATTGTTGATTTCTTCATAAATCCATCTTGTATTCGGAGTGACTACCGAATAATACATCTTTTACACTGCATTACGAGCTATTTTCTTAGTTTACATTATATAAACAAAGTTTATTCCGATTTTGTTTTATAATATAAAGAAAAATTTTTGCAATTCGGCAATTAACACTACCACACAAAATTAACAAATTAGTATTTAACTACAAAAGGTCAATTCAAAAAGAATTGGCCTTTTGTATATTTTTTTTCAAATAGATACTTATTCGGCAGCTTGTGTAGCTTCATATTCTTTTAACAATTTTTCCTGGACATCGGACGGCACCAGTTCATAAGATGCAAACTTCATCGTAAATGAAGCCCGTCCGCCGGTCATGGAGCTCAAGGCTGTCGAGTAAGACGACATCTCTTTCAATGGGATTTTTGCCTGGAGCTTTTCAAAGCCGCTGTCGCTGGACATCCCCATAATTATAGCCCGGCGTCCCTGCAAGTCACTCATCACATCTCCCAACTTATCTGCAGGCACCAGAATCTCTACATCGTAGATCGGTTCGAGAATTTTCGGAGCGGCCTGCTTAAAAGCATCGCTAAAGGCATTTCGACCGGCCAGACGGAAAGAGATCTCATTTGAATCGACAGGATGCATTTTACCGTCGTATACGCAAACCCGTACATCCCGGGCATACGAGCCGGTAAGCGGACCTTGCTCCATCCGGTCCATTAATCCTTTCATTATGGCAGGCAGGAAGCGCGAATCAATGGCTCCTCCGACAATACAGTTTACAAAAACCAATTTGCCGCCCCAGTCGAGATCTACAACCTGAGTATCCCGCACATTCATCCGGTATTCCTGACCATTAAACTTATATGAAGTTGGCAAAGGCATATCCTCATAATAAGGCTCTACAATCATATGAACCTCTCCGAACTGTCCGGCACCTCCCGATTGCTTCTTATGCCGATAATCGGAACGCGCTGATTTAGTAATCGTTTCACGATAAGGAATCCGGGGTTCAATAAACTGCATCATCACCTTATCATTATTTTCTACGCGCCATTTCAAAGTCCTCAGGTGAAATTCACCCTGCCCGTGTACCAGCGTCTGTTTCAATTCCTTACTCTGCTCGATGATCAATGTCGGATCTTCTTCATGCATACGCAACAACACTTCATTCAGCTTCTCCGTATCTGCTTCAGCCATTGCCTTCACCGCCCTGCGGTATTTAGGCGCCGGATATTTGATGAAATCAAACTGATAATCACATCCTTT
>JAVWBH010000369.1:0-2746 GCA_036649595.1 Bacteroidales bacterium | reverse complement strand
ATTCCTCTCAGTTTTCCTTTTTTTATTTTAATAGCAGGCAATTCTGCCTCCGGGCTTTTACCATTTGGCCACATTTGATTGACAAAGTATTCTTCTGGGTATTTCTCCCACTCTTGATTGTAATTTTTTATCCATTCTTTCTGATAGGCTTTTCTCATCTTAATTAAAACTGGTTGATATTCTCTTTTAACAGAAAGATTATTTACCTGATGAGGATCGTTCTGGCAGTCGAATAATAATTCTTCTGGTTGATTTTCGTCAAACCACAACATTTGTTCATGAGTGAGTTTGTCTTGCCTTTTTAGTTCGATCATGTTACGCATCATAGGCATGGCCAATCGGAATTTTACCGGTCGATAAACTGATTGTTTGGGCATATAATTGCGAATATATAAATAACGGTCGGTGCGAATAGAGCCTCGTTTTTCTATTTGTTCATCAAATCGGTCGGTTGCGCCGAATACATATTTACGGATTTCCTTTGTCTTATAGTCGCCATACATTGCTTTCCCGTGCATATTGGCGGGGGGATTGATATGGGCAAGCGATAGAATCGTTGCGGGAATATCTACAAACATATTCATATCCTCTGTAGTTATTCCTTTTAACTGGCGGTCAGGAAAACGGATCATAAATGGCACTCGGGTACCGGAATCCATTAACTCGCGCTTTGCTCTTGGTAGCGGGCCTCCATTGTCTGAATAAAAAAAGACAATGGTATTGTTTGCCCGATCACTCTTTTCCAAATCGTTCAGTAACTGTTGGAATTGTTGATCCATTTTTTCGATATTACTGTACATGACGGCATAGTCGTGTCGGCTCGTTTGATTATCCGGATGATAAGGGGCTATTTTAACCGAATCGGGCGATACAGACAATGGCTTATTACTATTTTTCCAGATAAAAGATTCATGCGTAATATTCAGATTAAAAATAGACAGAAATGGTTGGTCTGCCGGTGCATTTTTCCAATGGGCTTTATTTCCCTGCTCATCCTATGCTGATAAAGGGGAGTTAAACTGATAGTCTGTTTTAGCATTATTTGTACAGTAATAACCCGATTCCCGGAGCAACTCGGTATAACATTTTACTTCTGGCGGAGGTACGCAACAAAAGTTTTTATTAAAATAATTCGAGCGCATATAGTTGGCCCCGTCAGATGATGAATAGCGTCCTGTTATTAAAGAGTAACGGCTGGGGGCCGATACGCCTACGCAAGTAAACATCCGATTATGACGGATTGCCTCTTTGGCAAACCTGTCAAGATTAGGAGTGTTTGCAGTCGGATCGCCAAAGCAATTGAGATAAGGGCCAATATCTTCACATACGATGATTAGGAAATTGGGTTTTTCTTCGGCCGCCATACAGATTGAACACCCATATGCCAAAGCCGAAGTATATAATATCTTTTTTGATAAAAAATTCATAACCATATTATTTAATGCGATTATGAGTGAGGTCGGCCCAATACATTTTCATTTGATTATAAGCTTCTTTATATTCAGCCTTCCCAACTACATTGGTTGTTTCCATCGGGTCATTTTCATAATCATATAATTCTTCTGCGGTAATGTTGGCTACGTCTGTCTTTTTGTTAGTCCAGTCTACCCAGATCGTATAACGATAACGATTATCCCGGATTGAATACCCCATCTTTTTCCCACGGGGATATTGGCTGACAGCATACGGCTTGAGGGTATCTTCTGTCTTCTTGCCTTTCATTACTTCAGCCAGACTTTCTCCATCCAGCACCGTTGGTTTGGAAATGCCCGCCAGATCGCAAAGGGTGGGATAAATATCCAGAAACTCTACCGGCACGTTTACCCGTTTCTCTTTCGCAGAAGGATCAAGTATGAGCATCGGTACGCGCGTAGCCTGTTCGAAATTGGTATGTTTATTCCATAACCCGTGGTCTCCTAAGTGCCATCCGTGATCACCCCACAAAACAATGATCGTATTTTCTGCAAATCCTTTCTGCTCTAATGTGCTGATTACTTTTCCGATCATAGCATCGGTGTAAGAAATACATGCGTAATAACCGTGAATTAATTCCCGCGCTTTAGAATCGGGAATTACACTATTTTCGACATCCGAAAATGAGATCAGGCTTGGTATATCCGAATAAGATTGAAGTTCTCCGCTATTATGATATGCTAAGGCTGGACTGTCGGTCGCTTTTTTGCGGAATGGTGCTAAAGGCATATCTGAGCGGTTATATAATTCCCAGTATTTTTCGGGTGCACAAAATGGCAAATGGGGTTTTTTAAAGCCGACGGCAAGAAAGAACGGCTGATTGTTATTATACGATTCGAGAAACTGTACGGCTCCCTCAGCTGTAGCACCATCTGTATAGGCGTTATCGGGTACATTTACACATTCAGTAGTTGGCTTAATTCGTTTTTGAATGTATTTTTCAACTTCATTTTTTTTCTTTATCCCTTGTTCGAGTGCTTCCTTACGATATTTATTATATGCTTTACGTGTTTCTGCCGACTGATATTGCGCCATTACCGGTTCTTTGAAGTCGGGGTTATAATATTGTTCGTGATTAATATAAGGGACCGACCAGGAGCGTTCATCTGCTTTTTTATCGACAGATCGCGGGTCAAATATTTTCCCGATACCGGCTACCATATATCCGTTTTCCTTGAAGTGTTGCGGGAGGGTAACTACTTCCGGATTTTTATCGCGGATTTGTGTTTTCAGATCCCATACTTTTGTATTGTCCGGACACATCCCGGTTAAT
>JAVWBH010000368.1:0-2757 GCA_036649595.1 Bacteroidales bacterium | reverse complement strand
GTTGTTGTTGTTTTTCCGTGCGTTCCGGCCATGCATACGCCTTTCGACGCCCGGGTAATCAATCCCAGAAGTTCGGCTCTTTTTATTATCCGAAAACCATTTTCACGAAAAAAAGTAAGTTCCGAATGTGATTCCGGAACAGCGGGAGTGCGTACGATCAGTGTATCTTTCGGATTCCGGAATATATCATCAATCATATTAACATCATCGTCATAATGAATCCGGGCACCTTCCTGGCATAATTGTAGTGTCAGATCAGAGGGTGTGCGGTCATATCCTCCTACCGGATATCCTTTCGATAAATAATAGCGGATCAGGGCACTCATGCCAATACCGCCGGCACCCACGAAATATAGTGATTTAAATTCTGTCATAATTATTTTTTCTTTGAACGGGCTGTTTCTACCACGATCTGTGCAATTTTATCAGCCGCGTTATTATATGCGAGTTTACCGATTTGCTCTTTTAGCGAATCTAGTTTTGCGGGGTTATTCACCAACCGGATAGCCGTATCGACCAGCGATTTACGGGCATCCGTATCTTTTACGAATACCGCTGCATCTTTTTCAGATAAAGCCAATGCATTTTTAGTCTGATGATCTTCCGCTACGTTTGGAGAAGGCACCAGGATAACCGGTTTTTCCAAGATACAGAGCTCTGAAATAGAACTTGCCCCGGCTCTCGAAATAACAAGGTCTGCAGCAAGATAGGCAAGGTCCATTCGCGAAATAAAAGGAACACGACAAATAAAAGAGGATACGATTTTGGTCGTTTCCGCATATGATTTCCCCGTTTGCCAAATTACCTGAATATTGTTTTTGTCGAAATGATCCAATCCTTTCTCAATGCTTTCGTTAATCGTCCGCGCTCCGAGACTTCCGCCGATTACCAGAATTGTTTTTTTATTCGGGTCTAAATTGAAAAAGCGAAAAGCTTCTTCCCTGCAGGATGCCGGAGCAACCAGATCCTGGCGAACCGGATTACCGGTCTGTATAATCTTGTCTTTAGGAAAATAACGCTCCATCTGATCATAAGCCACACAAATCGCCGCCGCCTTCGCCGCCAATAATTTATTGGTCACGCCTGCATAAGAGTTTTGCTCCTGTATAACGGTCGGTATTCCGGATAGGCTTGCTACCCGTAATGTCGGGCCGCTGGCATAACCGCCCACTCCGACTACGACATCCGGATGAAATGCCTTAATCGCTTTGCGAGCCAGTAGCATTGATTTTAAAAGATCCTTTACAACACCGATGTTTCTGAGTATATTCTTCCGGTCAAATCCGCGTACCGGCAGTCCGAGGATAGGGTATCCGGCATCCGGTACCTTTTCCATTTCCATTCGGCCCAATGCTCCTATAAACAGGAATTCTGTGTCGGGATAGCTTTTTTTTATGGCATTCGCGATAGCTATTGCCGGGAAGATATGTCCGCCCGTACCGCCTCCGCTTATAATGACTTTTAAGTTCTTCATAACATAAAAAATTAATACGGATACACTTCCTTTTCAGATACAGATTCAGCCTCGGTTGTTTTGATATCTGTTATTTCCGTTATTCCGTCCGTTATCTCTTCTTGGGAGGTGATTTTCTGAAAATTCTGAAAATCACCTTCTTCATCATCTCCGTTAATACGGCTTACACTCAGTATTACACCAAAGTAAACACAAGTTACCATGATTGAAGTCCCCCCCCTGCTGATTAACGGAAGCGGCTGTCCGGTAACGAATATTCCTACACCGACAGCCATACTCATCAACGCTTGATATACGATAAGGAGTGTAACTCCCATCAGCAGAAACCGCGGAAAGCAAGGTTGGCACCGTTGATAAATAATACCGGCCCGTACCAATAGAAACAGGTAAAGAAACATAACGAGTCCGCCACCGATAATCAATCCGCCCTCTTCGATGATGATGGAGTAGATGAAGTCGGAGTAGGCCTGTGGCAGGAAGTCGCGAATCTGGCTGTTGCCCGGGAATTTTCCGATAAACCCGCCATTAGCTACCGCCATATGGCCAAACTGCGCTTGTCGGTTTTTATCATTGATCTTCTGATTGACCAGGTCTTCGCTCGATCGTTCGAGTCGCGCTTTCCAGGTCGGCATACGTCCCGGCAACTTGTCGGCGGGAATAAACGTAAGGATGCAAAAAAAGATAGTTCCGAATATTGCTCCTGCACCTAATATGGCCAACAATCGTTTAGCCTGTACTTTAGCCATGTACATCAATGAGAAAATTACCGCCCCCAATAAAATGGCGGTCGAAAAGTTCTCTTTCATGATGAGCAGACACGGTACACCGCTTAATCCCAATATCGTATAAAAACTTTGTTTAGATATTCCTCCTTCCTGTGTGCGCCCTTTCGCCAACAAGGCTGCCACAACTGCGACCGTTACGAATTTGGCCAGTTCCGAGGGCTGAAATCCCATCATTTGTCGGGAAGCTCCGTTTACCTGTGGCGTAGACATTACCAAAACAAGAAAGATCAAGATGATCGGATATCCCAGAAACCCAACACCGCGCAAGATTCTGGCAGGTAGATTATGTACGATCAATACAAGAATGGTCCCGAAAATCAGATGCGTAAGATGCGAAAATACCGGACTGTAGTATTCTGACGACCGATAGGCCAGCGTACTGCTGGCGCTATACATGGCTATGCCCGAAATAAGCACTAAAGCAATAAATACACCCCAGATATATTTGTCTCCCTTGAATAGGTTTTTTATGAAATCCATAATCTGCGGTCCTTTTTA
>JAVWBH010000367.1:0-2765 GCA_036649595.1 Bacteroidales bacterium | reverse complement strand
ATGAAAAAACTGGATCTGATTATTTTTAAAATTTTTCTCTTCTCCTTTTTCCTTCCCGGATGCTCGGAAGCAACCTCGATTATCAATGGGCCGCTTGATCCGGAAATTGAAAATCCGGTTATACAACAAAATATTACTTTTAAGCTAATCGATCAGGAATCGAAAAAAGTAATTCCGGATGCAATGTGTATCCTTGGAGCAGATATCAATAACAGATGGATATATATAGAAGATATGAATTCAGATAAGAATGGTATATCTGCTACTCCAGCTTCTTTGATCCGCTGGAAAATAAAGAGAAATCTGTCGCCCGCCGTAGAGGTCAACGATAAATCAACAGGGGTTCTGACTGTCATTCACCCCGAATATAAACCGGTACAAATAAAAATAGATAATTTACTGGAAGGGACGGCAAAAGAATTTATTATCCAGTTAAAATCGCGAGAAGCGGGAGAATGTGCCGTATTGTGCTATAATACATGGGAATCTTTTAAAGAAGTTGCTGATATCGAAATCGTTTATGAATGGATTCGAAAATTGAATCCGGATATTATTTTCTTTCAGGAATTAAATGGTAATTCGGAAGAATCTCTGAATAAGTTTGCCCGGAATTACGGACATAACTATTCGGCACTACTAAAAGACTGGGGATACCCAACGGGAATCACTTCCCGTTTTCCATTAGAAAATACAGAACGCCGTACAGGAGGTAATTCTGGTATGTATCATGGATATATTTATACGCAATGTAATGGATTCCACTTGCTGGCTCCACACCTGAATCCTTTCAGCAATGGCACAAAACCAACACGCCTGCAGGAAGCTCAAAGATTAGTTCAGGATATGAAAGAGTTGCCGGAAAATGCAAGGATAATTTTAGCAGGTGACCTGAATGCAAAAAATAAATTTGATATGGATGCTTTTAGTGACTATGCGTCTCTGAATGAATCAAATGAAACAGCTTTTGACTTTGATCCGATTCAGACACTCGAAACAATGCTTACAGATACGTATCCGATTCACAACAGACTGTTTAAGGCTTCTTATAATGTCAGAAAAGATATTACCATTAATCCCAAAAGCAGCTTTCGGATCGATTACATCATGGTAGACAAAGCCAGCAGAAATAAATGTATATTCTCTGATATATTACAGACTAAGTTTACCAATAAAATATCTGATCATTATCCGAACTTTATTTATCTGATCAAATAAAAAGAATCCACCTTACTCAAACTATCTTCTGCCCTGCTTGTTTTTAATTAAAACATACGCATATGTGGAATATTCTTGCATGGATCACCATTTGTCTGGCTATTTTATCCGCTATTTATTTAGGGATACAAGGTTATCGCCGGCCGGCAAAGATGAAAATTATGAATGTAGTTTGGGTGCTTACAGGGCTCTGGGCATCCATTTTGGGTGTCTGGGCCTATTTCCGGTTAAATGAATCGCCCATGGTGATGGAAAAACCGGCAGAGAAGGAGAAAATGAATATGGGTGCATCGATGAGCGGAATGAATATGACATCCGACAAACCTCTTTGGGAAAGAGTAGCCTTATCTTCTTTGCATTGCGGAGCCGGATGTGTGCTTGCCGATCTGATCGGAGAAACATTGGGTTTTTATCTTTTTCGCCAAATAACCGGTTGGAGCATTGTCTGGCAGTGGATCCTCGATTATTTTTTCGCACTGATGATCGGAGCTTTCTTTCAATATGCGGTAATACATAAAATGGTACATCTTTCGAAGCCGGCCGCATTTTGGAAAGCTTTAAAGATAGACTTCCTATCTTTAACAGGCTGGCAAACGGGAATGTACGGATTCATGTACATTGTATTTTTTGTTTCCCCGGGAATTGTATTCACGGCAAATGAAATGATTTTCTGGTGGATTATGCAATTAGCCATGCTTTCGGGCTTTATTATTGCCTATCCGATTAACTGGGTATTAATCAAAAGCGGATATAAGCCATCCATGTAAATGAATATCGGAGCAGGAAGAGTTTAATACAAAAAAAAAGAACAATGAATAATTGCATTTCTGCAAAAATTCATTGTTCTTTTTTGTATCTTTTATTATCGATGATGCATTCCTAAAGGATGCTATCAGAATTAATAACGATCGTTTCTTGGTTTGTCACCAAAGCTTCTTCCACGGCCACCGCCATTGAAACCACCACGGTTACCACCACCATTGAAATTTGAGCGAGGACGCTCTTCACGAGGACGAGCTTCAGTAACACTAATCACTTTGTTATCGTAAGATGCACCGTTCAATTCAGAGATAGCACGTTTTCCTTGCTCTTCGTCTACAAGTTCTACGAAACCGAAACCTCTTGATTTACCTGTTTCACGATCCATAATTACTTTGGCTGATTTAATTTCGCCGTATTCTTCAAAAAGATCTCTTAGGTCGGCGTCATTGATACCCCATGATAAGTTACCGATGAAAATGTTCAGTTGTTCTTAAAATTTAGTTGAATTAATAATGTAGGTTTGATCAGACTGAGTAGGCAAAGGTAAAGCTGTACTGATTATTAATTCGCCTAAAGGGTTAGGGTAATGAACCGTCGATACAATTCTCATTCTTACGAGCTGTCTTCTTTCAAACTTTTATCAAAGATACACTTAATTCTGACGTTAAGTACGTTTTAATGAATTATTGTGCGATAAATAACGTTTTATTTTTAATAAGTTACAAATATTAATTTTAGACCACCCTTTGGCCCAGCGCGTTTACCTATGTTATAAACTAACTGGTATC
>JAVWBH010000366.1:0-2781 GCA_036649595.1 Bacteroidales bacterium | reverse complement strand
TCCGTCAAAACGGATGCTACCAAATGCGGTATAGCGGTTGTCGTATGTATAAGAAGCCGTTCCGAAATAAGAAGCATAGGCATTTTCAACATACGATTTGCGATACAATATGAACCGGGTTGGTACCTCGGTCCACGACGATGGGAAATTAACCGGTTTGGTGGTTAGCTTCTTGTGGTCGTATCCAAACCCTTTGTTGTGAATGTTGGTCGATTTGTTTGCACGCAATTCGATACCACCCATCACATCCAGGTCGTGCTTCTCGGCAAAGGTACGGCTGAACTCCGCCTGAGCTTTCCAATTGTATTGGAAGAAGTCGTCGTTCCAGTTCTGAATAACCCCTCCATCCGGCAAGAAGTATTTCTTTTCGCCGTTTTCGGTATATTGCGATTTCAGATAATAGTAACGAGAGAAATAGGTTTGTGCCTGAGCCATTTTCTCTGTTTCAGATTTTTCAATCTGCAAACCGAACTGTGTTGATAGTTTTAGTCCGCGGATCACCTTGTAGTCCAATGAGAAAATTGATTTCAACGAAGTGTTTTTCAATTCGTAATTTGAATTGCTAGATTCTTCGATGAAGTTGAAGTCTGGCGTCACATCGCTTGAGCTGTCGATGTCCGGATCATACGAATAGCTTCCGTCCGCATTTCTGACCGTGCGGTATGGGTTAACCGAACGAGTGTAGTTTGACGGGTTTGTAAACGCATCCGTATCTGTAAGATAAGAGGTGCGTTTGCTTTGGTTTCCTAAGATCTGAATACCGAAATTCAATTTGTTGGATAATTTCATATCCAGATTTGAAGTCAGGTTGAAACGGTTAAAACCGGTTCCTTTAGTAGTACCCTGTTCGTCATAATAACCGGCAGATACATAGTAATTAATGAATTCAGTACCACCGGATAAGCTTAATCCGTACTGTTGATTAACAGCCGTTTGATAAGTCTGATCAAACCAGTTTGCCCCGGATGTTCGCAACTGATTAATCATATCCTGTGAAGTTGATGAGATTGCATCCCATCCGCTATTCTGGAAAGTATATTTATCCCCGTTTGCAGATAAAATACGCGCAATCTCTCCGCGCGACATTGTTGATCTGTAATCCAAATCCCCTCTGCCGGCAAGATATAATTCGAAGTCTACTTTTTCTGATGCATTCATCAGATTTAGTTTATCGAAGTTTGGCTTAGTCGTAATAAAGGTAGCGGCATTGAAATTGATTTTCATCTTGCCTTCTTTACCTTTTTTGGTTGTAACCACAATTACCCCGTTAGCAGCACGCGCACCATAGATGGCAGTAGCAGCCGCATCTTTCAGAATTGTGATCGATTCAATATCATCCGGATTTAATCCTGCGATCGATGTATTTGATAAATTATCAATATTGTCTTTGTCCGAAAAGTTCGCGCCTACTTCATTTCCTTCTAATGGCAAGCCGTCAACAACCCATAGTGGGTCTTGCGTTCCATTTAAAGATGCAGTACCACGGATACGGATACGGTTTGGTGAGCCCGGACCGCCATTGGCTGGTGTAGAAACCATCCCGGCAATCTGGCCGTCAAGTAATTGGTCGACAGATGCTACTCCGACCTGTTTGATTTCGGCTGCTGCTACTGTAGTAATAGCAGAAGTCAATTTTCGTTTCTCAATTTTCTGATATCCTGTAATAACGATATCCTGCAATTCATTCACTGCCGGTGCCAGAAAAATCTGATGACGGGTTTTCTTTGAAATATCAAGCGTTATGGCTTCATATCCCAAATAACTAACAACAACATGTTTTACCGATTGTGGAAGTGAAAACGTAAAATTACCGTCATAGTCGGCAATCACTCCTTGCGGGTTGTAGTCCGCGGCTCCCTTTTCATTGGGACCGATAAATACCGTTGCACCTACCAAAGGCTCCTTGGTATCTCTATCCAAAATCTGCCCGCTGATTTCACGCGTCTGAGCATATGCTCCGATTGCGCTCACCACGCACAGACTGGTGAACAATTTTCTCATAGGTTCAGTATAAATTAGAAAAATAATGTGATGAAATACTCTTTTCTTTCAATTTGCCAAAAATACGAACTAAATGACAATCGGCGAAATCTCGTACATTTATTTCAGATAGGATAGGATTTAGTAACATTTTACCAGAGGGATGGCAATAAAAAAAAAGAATTGAATCTGAATATGAAAAAAAAATTCCGATTTAAAAGTGAACGCTTTCCGTGGGGTTCTGTATAAAAATTCAACATTTTAAGGTGCTTATCAAGAACAATTTCCAAATTAATTTGTTAAACAAAATATACATTAATATATTGATATTAAATAACAATATATAGCCTTAGTCTAATGTTTATTACTTCCATTATTAGGTCAGTCTTGTTATTGCTGACTTATATCTGTATGCAATTCATATTGCACTATCAAAAAGAAAGATTAAATCAATAAATACTGACAAATAGTTTGCGGTTAAAAAATATTCTTATATTTGCATTAGTTATGTAATATATAGTAAGTTTAATTAAAAATGTTGCGAGTTATGAGAAAACTACTCTCGGTGTTATTATGCCTGATTATAGGTGTAAGCTTGGCGACGGCACAAACGACAAAGGTGTCGGGTGTTGTGATTTCGGCAGAAGATGGAGAGCCGATTATTGGAGCGTCTGTAGTTGCCAAAGGTACCACAACAGGTACGGTGACTGATTTTGAAGGAAAATTTCATCTGGATGTTCCGAAAACGGCAAAATTCCTTGCTGTGTCATATGTAGGAATGAAGTCGCAGGATGTGGCTGT
>JAVWBH010000365.1:0-2808 GCA_036649595.1 Bacteroidales bacterium | reverse complement strand
TACGGTATTTGACTTTATTTTATAATGGTATCCTTCAATTGCGTTACTGCGATTTTCAAGAACCTCAACACCGAATGTCCTGTCATAATTACAGGCTTGGGCAGCTGTAATGTCTATTTCAAATTCGTCCATATCCTGTTCTACAGGCAGGATAGAAATTGTATCTGAAAACATCACATAATTGCCGGCATTATAAATAATGCGTTCCTCGTTACACCCCATAAATATCAGAGTGCAAACAATTAGTGCGCATATACCAGATAATACTTGTTTCATATTTTCTTATTTTCTTATTTATTACTTTCGTTAGGCTCGATATCTGCATCAGGCGATTCCAATTCATGTTGTGGAATCGGCCATACAAAACGTACGTCATCTGCCTTAACATTAATTTTATTACCCGGCGAAACGGTACTCTGCTGAGAGGTCCGAGAGAATCCCATATGCCAGCGTTTTAGGTCATTCAGGCGGAATCCTTCCATATAGAGTTCTTTTACACGTTCTTCAGAAATCAAATTTTTCCAGGTTGATGCTCCGATCGATGTCGATGTTCCGTAAGAAGAATAACGTGCTTTGCGAAGAGTCGTAATATCTTTTGACGCATTGTTGTAATCTTCCAACTCACAATATGCCTCTGCCCGGATCAGATATTGTTCTGACAAACGGAATACCTTTGGCATGTTTACATGCAATATATTTTGTGTAATAAAATTCTTGTTACCATAATATTTGATAAGCAGTGGCCAGGTGAGTTTATGGGCATAACCTGTTGTTGCTGTCCCAAAGATGGATTCATAGCGCAGATCGGATGCGTCGTAACTGTCGAGTACCCATTTCGCCGGTACATAATCCGGACGATAAGAAGTATAATCATAATTTAGGAATACACGACCCAAAGCGCCCCCGTAGGACGTTGTTTCGAAGTTGATACGCCAGATATTTTCTGTTGAACTGTCATAATTCCACATGTAGCTATAGTAACTATCCTTACCTGTATAAATTGTAGAAGCACTTGAAAGCAAGTAATCTCCGCTGTCGATTACTTTAGAAGAATATTCGACTGCCTTTTCCCAGTTTTTCATGTATAAATACATGCGTGCGTAAAGAGAATTAACTACGCCGATCGTAAAATATCCTGCATTATAAAGTACATCCGTATAGCCTTCTTCAAGAGCGAGATATTTTTCAGCTTTTGCCAGATCAGCTAGTACAAAATCATAAGAAGCCTGAAGGGAAGCCCGTTTCAAACGTCCGTTTCCTTTATATTTAGACACTAATACTACCCCTAATTCATCCTCTGCCTCGGCTGCTGATTCGTAAGGCTTGCAGAATAGTTTGATCAGTTCGGAATACGCCAATGCCCGTGCGAAATGTGCTTCGCCTTTATACATTTGCAACTTATCCAGGTCGTCGTCATTCATGATTTTAGGTTCTAATTTTTCAATCTCCTGAAAGAAAAAATTACAACTTCCGATTACTGTATAAAGCTGCCCGTAAACCGCCTCTATATTTGCGTTACTACCTTTAATATCATTCCATCGCCAAATATCTCCATATGTATTTGAATATCCTTCTACCGCATACACAAGATCTGTCTGGATATCCGGAAGTAAAGTCAGATAACCGCTATACAGCGCATTGCTTTTAAACTGAGCATATATACCTACGATGGCCTGATTTGCTTCACTTACTGATGAGATCGCTTCACCTGCTACAATCGCATCCTCCGGAAACTTGTCGAGACAAGACGTCGCCGAAAAAGCGAGTGCAGTCAGCACTCCGTATAGTTTTATTTTTTTTATCATTGTTGTTATTATTAGAAAGATAGTTCAACTCCGAATGAGAATTGGCGCGATACCGGATATTGAGCTTGGTAAATATTGGATGTTCCTTCCGGATCAAGTCCTGAGAATTTTGTAAAAGTCAGTAGGTTCTGACCTTGAGCAAATATCCGGGCACTTGTGAAGAAGTTTGTTTTGCCCAACCATTTTTGATTCAGAGAATAACTTAACATCAGGTTTTTCAAACGCAGAAAGGATGCATCTTCCAGTAAGTGCGAGTCAAACTCCGGTGTTACTCCGTGGCGCGGAATATCGGTTACATCACCCGGCTGTTTCCAACGGTCGTATAATAGTCGTTTAGACTGGTTGTATGAGGTGTAAAGTCCGTTGCTCTCTTCGAAGAAGCGGTCATTGTTGATCATCCATCGATCGGCAGACCAACTGAACTGAGCGCTCAGTTGCAGGCCTTTCCAGGATAGAGTCGTTCCGAATCCTCCTTGCCAAGGTGCGATATAGTTCTTTCCGATCATGACTTTGTCTGAAGGTCTGAATTGAGTGGTGGTATTGCCGTCTTTGTCAAACCACAGTGCATCTCCGTTTGCTGGGTTTACACCGGCATATTTGTTAATAAAGAATTCTCCCACCGAGTGACCGACAACCAGTTTTGTAATGGTATTAGACATCTCATATTCATTCAGCCCATTGTAAAGTTCCGTAATTTTATTGTTGTTGTAAGACGCATTGGCGTTTAGATTCCAAATGAAATTTTTAGTGCGGATGACATCTGCATCTAAAGAAACTTCGATTCCTTTATTAACCATTGCACCTACATTATCCCAACGGTATCCGTAGCCACCGTCGGCATACGATACGGGAACCTGCATTAGCATATTTGTCGTATGCTTGTGGTATGCTTCCATTATCAGGTTGATTCGGTTGATAAAACCAAGTCGCAGGCCAATATTGTTTGTAAGGAGTTTTTCCCATCCCAGATTAGAGTTGCCCGGTTGTATTGGGGCAATACCAG
>JAVWBH010000364.1:0-2830 GCA_036649595.1 Bacteroidales bacterium | reverse complement strand
GAATGCAAAACTGAGAAGAATGAGCACCTTTATTGAGTCGCGAAGGTGGAAATGTTTAAAATAGCGGGTTATACCCCAACCTGTCAATCCGCCTAATGCCAATCCGAGTATGACTGATTCGGGTATTTCCAACAAAATGTTTGCCGACACTGATTCACCCTGTACCAATCCGGTAAACATCGTAAATAAAACAATTACAAATACGTCATCTACAGATCCGGCTGCAATAATCATTTGAGGAATACTTTTCTTTGTTCCATATTTTCGCTCCATTAAGGATAGCATTTTAGGAACGATGACAGCCGGCGAAACTGCTGCAATAACGGTTCCCATCAGAGCTGCTTCGATATAATTTACGTCCAATAACAGGGGTGCCAGGATCACGATCCCGATAATTTCAAAAACGGCAGGAATAAAACACATCAGAATGGCGGCTCGTCCGGCTTTTTTCAACTCTTCAATATTCAGGACTAATCCGGCACGCATTAAAATAATAACCAGTGCCAACTGTCGTAAATCGGGCGAGATAGAGAGGATACCCGGGCTAAGTAGGTTCAGCACGAAAGGACCCAGGATAATGCCGGTAAGTAACATTCCGAGTAAAGCGGGCATTTTCATGCGATTGAAAATCCAGCCGAGCATCAGGCCCGAAAGGAAGATATAAGCAAGGCTCGTAAGCATAGAATTTATTTTTTACAAAGATAATGTTTCTATGTGAGGTTTCCATTTGGAAGAAAAATGGATTTGGAAGAAAAAAAAGAGTGTAAATTAATAGGTTGTTTTTCAGTGTTTTGAGTTGTGTTGTAGTAGTGTAGTAGTGGTCGGGTAACTAGTTTAAAAACGGATTGTGGTATTATTGTCAAGGTCTATTATTTGCAGAGCATCTGAGAGTTGTCGTTTATTTGCCTCCGAAGATTTCAATAGCGAAATTCTAATTACCAAAAACCGCAAACACATGCATAAAAAAATCGTTATCGGTGCGTTTTCCGCTTTATTGCTGACCACCGCTTGTACGGAGAAAAAAACAACCTGGAAAAGCTATTCAGGCGATAAACGTATTGAAGAACGAGTAGATTCCGTTCTTGCTTTGATGACACTCGAAGAGAAAATAGGGCAAATGACCCAGTTCTCAAGTCATGATGATATTACCGGGCCTGTAATGAGCCAGGACATCGATCCATATCTGCGAAAAGGATTGGTGGGGAGTATTTTTAATGCTGCCAATGCCGATGGTATCCGTCAGTTGCAGGAGCGGGCGTTGGCCGAGTCTCGATTGAAGATTCCTGTATTATTCGGATATGACGTTGTGCACGGATTTAAAACCATTTTTCCAATGCCATTGGCCGAATCATGCTCTTGGGATTTGGAGTTAATGAAAGAAAGTGCCTCTATTGCAGCCGAGGAAGCAGGAGCTGCAGGACTTAACTGGACATTTGCCCCGATGGTAGATATTGCTCGTGATGCCCGTTGGGGACGAGTGATGGAGGGTGCAGGAGAAGATGTATATCTCGGTTCCTTGATTGCAGAAGCACGCGTAAAAGGCTTTCAGGGTGAAAACTGGAAAGATCTTGGGAAACAGGAAAAAATCCTGGCATGTGCCAAGCATTTTGCCGCCTATGGTTTTGCAGAGGCAGGTCGCGATTATAATACGGTGGATATGTCTGAACGTACTTTGCGTGAAACGGTATTTCCTCCTTTCGAAGCAGCACGGAAAGCCGGGGTGGCTACATTTATGACGGCATTTAATGAAATCGGAGGTGTTCCGTCAACTGCGAGCAAATTCCTTTATACAGATGTATTACGGAAAGAATGGGACTTTAATGGTTTTGTTGTAACGGATTACACAGCAATCAATGAACTTGTACCTCATGGAATTGCGAAAGATAATGCGGAGGCTGCCATGAAAGCTGCAAACGCGGGCATCGATATGGATATGACCGGAGGTGTGTTTTTAGAGCATCTTAAATCGCAGGTAGAAGCCGGCCTGGTAAAAGAAGAAACAATTGATGCTGCCGTGCGCCGGATTCTGGAAATGAAATTTATTCTTGGTTTATTTGACGATCCATACCGTTATCTGGATGCAGAAAAAGAAAAGGCAACGATTTTGAAGCCCTCTTTCTTGCAGGCTGCCCGTGAAGGAGCTCAACGTTCGATTGTTTTATTGAAAAATGACAATGCGTTTTTCCCGATAAAAAAAGAGGATAAGAAAACAATTGCTTTGATCGGTCCAATGGTAAAGAACCGTGTGAGTATGAACGGAGAATGGGCCGGACGCGGATACCGTGACCAGAGTGCTTCTCTTTTTGACGGACTGACTGAAAAATACAAAGATACAAACGTAAAATTCATTTATGCCGAAGGTTGTGATGAGATCAAACCCGGTAAAGAAGGATTTGCACAGGCTCTTGCTGCGGCCCGTCAGGCGGATGTGATTCTGTTGGGTATGGGTGAAGATTTCAACTGGTCGGGAGAAGCTGCTTCTCGTACCGATATTAAACTTCCTGCTTCTCAGCAAGATTTGTTGAAAGAGTTGAAAAAGTTGGGTAAACCAATGGGGTTGGTTTTAATGAATGGCCGCCCGCTGGATTTGTCATGGGAGGATGAGCATGTAGATGCAATTATGGAAGCATGGTATCTGGGTACGATGGCCGGACATGCGATGGCAGATGTCATTGCCGGAGATTATAATCCTTCAGCTAAACTGACCATGTCATTCCCTCGTAATGTGGGGCAGTTGCCATTGTATTACAACCATAAGAATACAGGACGTCCGCTTCCTGCGAATGATCCGAAAATGGATTATCGTTCTTCTTATCTGGATGTAGCCAAT
>JAVWBH010000363.1:0-2833 GCA_036649595.1 Bacteroidales bacterium | reverse complement strand
TATGAAGCAAATCTGAAACAGATTGTTGCTTATGCCAAACAAAAACAGCAAGAAACAGGAATCAAACTCTTATGGGGTACCGCAAACGTATTTGGTAATAAACGATATATGAACGGGGCGGCTACAAATCCGGATTTTGACGCGGTAGCGTATGCGGCAGCCCAGATAAAAAACGCAATTGATGCAACCATTGAGCTTGGCGGCGAAAACTATGTATTCTGGGGTGGTCGCGAAGGGTACCAGTCTCTTCTTAATACAGATATGAAACGCGAAAAAGAACATTTGGCGACAATGCTCAAAATAGCACGGGATTACGCCCGCTCGAAAGGATTTAAAGGAAACTTCCTGATCGAGCCGAAGCCGATGGAACCGATGAAGCACCAATATGACGCAGATACCGAAACCGTTATCGGATTCCTGAAAACTCATGGTCTGGATCAGGACTTTAAGGTAAATATTGAAGTAAATCATGCGACGCTGGCCGGCCACACTTTTGAGCATGAACTACAGGTAGCCGCAGATAATAACATGTTGGGATCTATTGACGCAAACAGAGGGGATGCTCAAAACGGCTGGGATACCGACCAGTTTCCGATAGACGCATTCGAGCTTACACAGGCGATGCTGGTCATCCTGAAACATGGCGGACTGCAAGGAGGAGGCACAAATTTTGATGCCAAAATACGACGAAACTCAACAGATCTGTCAGACCTGTTTATTGCCCATATCGCAGGAATGGATGCATTTGCCCGCGCCCTCGAAGCGGCTTCCGCTATTCTGGAAGAATCACCGCTATCCGGGATGCTAAAAGATCGCTATACCTCTTTCGATCAAGGAGACGGCCGGAAATTTGAAGAAGGAAAGTTAACCCTGGAAGATTTATATCAATATGCGCTGACTCACGGAGAACCTGCACAAATAAGCGGTAAGCAAGAACTTTATGAGGCAATTATTGCAATGTATATCTAACCTGAAACTATTTCCCAAACCGAAGTGTCCATGAAAAAACAAAGTAATTTCTATATCTACGGAATCACACTGGTGGCAACATTGGGAGGGCTCTTGTTCGGATACGACACCGCTGTCGTATCCGGCACGACAGCCGCTCTCGACAATTTTTTTGTCAAGCCGCTGTTTTCCGATCCGGCTGCCGCAATCTCCGTTGTTTTCCAATACAAGGTAATCGTATCCTTATGTCTGGCAATCATTATCGGGTTGGCATCCGACTTTCTGTTTAAACTTTTTGGCTCTAAAAAAGGCTTATTTTATTCAGCTTTAGTCATTGTACCCGCCATTATTATTTGGTTTACTCAATTCTGGAATCAGCCGAATGACCTGACGGAGGCCATGGCCAGCTCCATCAAAGGATTCGTCATTTCGAGCGCTTTGGTCGGCTGTATTATCGGAGGTGCGTGGGGAGGACTGATCTCTTCTGCTATCGGCAGAAAAAACGGACTTATAATAGCCGCTGTTCTTTTTATCATCTCTGCCATCGGCTCTGCCCTGCCCGACTTATTAAATTTCATGCAGGTAGAAATGGTTAGCTCACTGATCTTTTATCGGATAATAGGAGGTGTCGGCGTTGGTATAGCATCGATGTTATCGCCTGTATACATTGCGGAAGTTGCCCCGGCCAATATGCGCGGAAAGCTTGTTTCGTTCAACCAGTTTGCTATCATTTTCGGAATGCTGGTCGTTTATTTTGTCAATTATTTCATTGCAAAAGGCGGATCAGACGAATGGATCAACACAATCGGATGGCGCTGGATGTTTGCTTCTGAGGTGATCCCTTGCGTATTATTCCTGGGACTTTTATTTTTTGTTCCGAAAACGCCCCGCTATTTACTCTTAAAAGGACATGATGCCCAAGCGCGCAAAGTATTGCAACACCTTTATGGAGAGCAGGAAATGGAGAAAGAATATAAATCGATTAAAAGCAGTCTTATCGAAAAGAACGCACCCTGGCTTTCATTTGGGGGAACAGTCATTATTATCGGGATCTTACTTTCTTTTTTCCAACAAGCTGTCGGTATCAATGTCGTTTTATATTATGCCCCCGAAATTTTCAGAACCATGGGAGCCGGAAATGACACGGCGTTACTGCAAACAATTATTGTCGGGATTATAAATCTGAGTTTTACCGTAGTCGCTATCATGACGGTAGACCGCTTCGGACGTAAGCCTCTGATGATTATCGGGGCTGTCGGAATGGCTATCAGCATGTTCCTGATGGGAACCACATTCTATATGGGATATATCGGTATACTTACCTTAATCTGTATGTTGTTTTATACAGCTTCTTTTGCAATGTCGTGGGGCCCGGTATGCTGGGTATTACTTTCCGAGATTTTCCCTAACTCAATTCGGGGAGCGCTGTCAATAGCTGTGGCTGCACAATGGTTAAGTAATCTGATTGTATCGTGGACATTTCCGATGATGAATGACAATCCGATGCTGACCGCCTCTTTTAATCATGGCTTCGCATATTGGATTTATGGTGTAATGGGAGTCCTGGCAGCCGTATTTGTATGGGGATGGGTTCCGGAAACGAAAGGACGTACATTAGAACAGATAGAAAAACTATGGCATAAAAAGAACCGGACTGAAAACAAGGAAGCCGGAGTGATCACAGAAGCTAATGTAGAATAAAATCTATCCGGCTAATTCGGTCGACAGAAACAGGGTTGAATGTATTTTTACTTTTCAGCCCTATTATGTTAAAAAACACCAAACAAATAAACTTTACCAACAGAAATATGTTTCACAACACAAAACTGCATTATATTTGCACTGTGTTTTTCATGGTATTAGATTTAAGGTTAAGAAGATGGGT